>CAJUBQ010000058.1 GCA_910584595.1 uncultured Eubacterium sp. | reverse complement strand
CTTGCATTCTGGAGCGGACACAGCAGACGGGGCAGATTTTCTCTCCCAGCGTCCGCGTAGCCAGAATGTAACACTTTTTATGTAAATTGTTGCATTTCCGCTTAAGTTCGCGCCTATGGGGCAGAGCTGCGGTGAACGAATCGCAGATTTTGCATATCCAACCATTAATCATCGCTTCGCGAAGACTCCCTTTAACAAAAAATAACAGTCCGGACAAGCTGAACTGTTATTTTAAGAACTTCTGTTTTTAAATTGTATTTATAACTTTAACACTCTTATCATATTTATTACGTAACAATTCCGATAAGCCCTGGAATCTGTTATTTATTTCAACATATCCTGTTTTAAAGCTTCCAGCTTCATAGCTGCATCTTCCAAAGAAGCTCCTTTGACGCCAAAATAATATTTGATCTTAGGCTCCGTACCGGACGGACGGACACAACACCATGCATTGTTTTCCAATTCATAATACAATACGTTAGATTCCGGCAGTCCGGTTGGCGTTGTCTCACCGGAAGTCAAATCGGTCCTGCTATCCTGCTTATAATCTCGAACTGCAAGAACCTTCAGGCCGCCAAGCGTTTTCGGCGGATTGCTCCTTGCCTCGCTCATTTTCTCCTGGATCTGTTTAGCGCCATCGATGCCTTTTAATGTCAGCGTTGCAAGTCCTTCTTTATAATAACCATAGGTTTCATACATCGTAAGCATTGCATCCCAAAGCGTCTTGCCTTGCAGCTTATAGTATGCAGCTACCTCGCACAGCATCATCACCGCCACACATGCATCTTTATCTCTTGCATACGTGCCTGCCAGACAGCCATAGCTTTCTTCCAGCCCAAATACATACTGATAAGAATGATTTTCTTCAAACAGACGGATCTGCTCCCCAATATATTTAAAACCAGTCAGAACCTCGATCAGCGCCGTATCATAATCTGCCGCTATCGCTTTTGCCATATCCGTCGTTACGATTGTTTCTACAAGCGCCGGATGTTCCGGCATTGTACCTGTCTTGGTACGTTCTCTTAAAATATATTCCGCGATCAGCATACCGGACATATTACCTGTAAAGCTTACATATTCTCCGGTCTTCGTATCTTTTGCGTACACCCCAAGGCGGTCTGCATCCGGATCTGTAGCAAGCACAATATCCGCATCTACTTCTTTTGCAAGCTTTAACGCCAGCGTCCATGCCTTTTCATCCTCAGGATTCGGATATGCGACTGTCGGAAATGCACCGTCCGGCAATTCCTGTTCTTTTACGACATACACATGTTCAAAACCAAGTTCTTTTAATACCCTTCGTACCGGTAGATTTCCTGTGCCGTGTAGCGGCGTATAAACAATCCGGATATCTCCTGCCGCTTTGCGAATCAGCTCCGGATGGATACTCTGTTTTTTTAGCTGCTCCATATACAGGTCGTCGATGTCAGCGCCAATCGTTTCATACAGCCCTTGTGCCTGTGCCGTCTCTTTGTCCATCGTTTTTACCTGTGAAAACTCTGTCACTTTGGCCACTTGTGCCAATATATTTTTATCATGCGGCGGTGTAATCTGTGCACCGTCTTCCCAATATACTTTATAGCCGTTATATTCTCTTGGATTGTGGCTTGCCGTAATGACGATACCGGCAATACAGCCAAGCTCTCGCACTGCAAATGACAGTTCCGGTGTCGGACGCAGACTCTCAAAACGATAAGTTTTAATTCCATTGGCATTTAAGCATAATGCCGCCTCATCTGCAAATTCCGGAGACATGCGTCTGGAATCATATGCAATTGCGACTCCTTTGCCTTGTCCATTCTGCGAAATAATATAATTTGCCAGCCCTTGTGTGGCCTGCCGCACCGTATAAATATTCATCCGGTTTGTCCCTGCGCCAATTACCCCACGAAGTCCTCCGGTTCCAAACTCCAGCCGACGGTAAAAACGATCTTCCACCTCCGCTTCATCTGCTGCAATCGCTTTTAATTCTTCTTTTGTCTGATCGTCAAAATATGGATCAGAGAGCCACTGTTGATAGATTTTTTTATAATCCATTTGCTGTTCCCTTCTGCCTGATACTGCTTCTTGTTATCCGTATTCCGGCAGTTTTTCCTTTCTTTTTAAAATTTTACTTTTTAGAGTTTTCATTCTAAAAGTATTTGTTCCATAAAAATATTGTATGTAATTGCCTGATATCCTTGTACATGGATCTTTGTACATGAATCTTCCTACATGAACCTTTGCGCATGATTGGTTTTCAACTTTATATAAGTATATGTTTTAACTAATAATTAGTCAATATTTAATTGCTTCTATTTCCTTTTCATTCCTAATTTTTTGTTATATTTCAGGGTATACAGACTATGATTACAATTGAAAAAAGTTCAAATCCAAATCCAACTGCTGCGCCATCTCCTTTAGTTTTCCTGAAGAAACTGATAACTGTTCCATCGTCGCGTGCAGCTGCGTCATAGACGCTGTCGTCTCCTCGGTAGATGCCGCGTTTTCCTCTGAAATAGCCGAAAGATTCATAATTACATCCTCAACCGTACTCCTTGCTGCATCACAAATCTCTGTCTGCTCCCGAATCAGCTTTGTCTCATCGCCGGACTGGCGAATGCCTTGTTCCAATGTCACAAACCGATCTTGCGTCAGCTGCAGTTTTGCCTGCTGCGTTTCCATTACCTGCGAAACGTCGTCCACAATCCGTACCGTTAAATCTGCCTGTTCTGCCAAATCTCCGATAATTTTACTGATAATTTCCGCCGAACTGCCCGACTGATCTGCCAGCTTTTGGATTTCCGATGCAACGACCGCAAATCCTCTGCCTGCCTCACCTGCCCTTGCCGCCTCGATACTGGCATTTAAAGAAAGCAGGTTTGTCTGGCTTGCAATGGAAGTAATCAGCTCCGTAGCTTCCCTGATCTTTTGAACAGATGCATTCGTCGTATGTGTCTGCCTGGACACCTGTGAAAAAGCGTATACCGTTTTTTCATTTGCCTCATGCAGATCATTCATAAACTGTACGGATTCCTCACTGACCTGATGCATATCCTCTGCCATACTCCCCAAATGATGCACATAATCTACAATTGTTCCAAAAGAATGTCCCATTGCTTCAATTTTAGCGGCAGCTGATTCGGATTCTCCGGCTTGTGTCACCGCGCCTGATGCAATCTCATTGACCGCGCTGCTGATATCTGATGCGGTAACGCCGCTGATTGAAGCCATTTCGTCCAGTTCTTCGCCTGATATCCTGACTTCTTTGGAAATAAATTGCACTTCTTTTAAAACCTCTGTCAGCTTGTCCAAAAAATCATTGACATATTTTCCAAATATAGCAAATTCATCTTTCCCTTTTGTCTTTGCACGAACGGTAAGATCTCCCTGTGTCATACAAGAAAGTGTTTTTTTGAATATACGGATGCTGCCTTGCATACTTCTGCTGATTAAAAGTGTCAGAAATACTAACAGCAGCGTACTTCCTGTCAGTACGATTGTAATAATCAAAATCATATTTTGCTTAGACGCAGCTGTTGCATCTTCCACACTCTGGCGCACTTCTTTTGTCAGCTGCGTCAGTTGTGCGGACAATTGATTATTTTCTTGTTTAAATGCCAATACTTTCTCATCCTGTGCTGCCATTGTTTCAAATGCCTGCTGCTTGCTGTTTAGCAAATCCGCAAGCTGACTGCGTAATGCTTCATCTGTCACATAGGTATCCAGATTGCTGCTGATCTTTGTAAACAGCTCTCGAATCGCTTCTGCTTCCTTGGACACATCCGCTCCTTCTACTACATGTTTGCTGTAAGCGGCAAACTGCTCGTTCAGCTGTGCAGCCGCTTTCTTAAAGTCGTACTTATCCGAAATTGCGAACGTTGCAGTCAGCTCCTCATAGGTGCCTTCTTCAAAATAAATATCAAACGACAGACTATCATAATCTTGTATCTCATAATCTTTTAACGGAAATTTTACAGATACCTCCTCCCAGCTGTCGTTTGCTTTTGCAAACAGACTGTCCGTCAACACTGAAGGCTCTCCCGCAAAATCCCCAAGTGTAAATTCCTGTATGGCAGCTCCATATGTCCCTGCAAAATCTTCTTGTGTCATAGCAGAAAAATCTATGTTTTCTGTTTTGCCGCCTTTCGATAATACAAAATGATTGACCACTATGCTGCCTTTGTAATCTACTGCCGTCGCACCGATTCTGGCCAAAAACTGATCTCTCTTTCCAACCGCAGGAATTTCACTTGTATATGTATATTTGTAATAATTTTTTCCTCCTACACGTACCTGCTTTGTATTGTTTCCAATTGTCACCCAGCTGCCGTCGACCCAGGAACGGTCGTCTGCAATCGTTACAAACCCCTCTTCCAGCTTTTCATCTTGCTCCAAAAACTGCCCATAAGCTCCCATATCAGAAGTATATCCGCGTTCACTGCTTAATTCCCGGATCGAACGGTAATTGTCTCCACATTCAGATATACTTTCCTCCATGCTTTTTAGCTCTTCGGAAAAACGGTTCCCCGCAGACTGCACTGCTGCTGTTACGCTATTTTCCATATTTCCCATATTTTCTACGATACCTGCCAAATAAGAATCTTCCAGAAAATACAAATATGAAGTATCCAAGCTCTGGTTTTCATATTGATACAGATTGATACGGTTCATCTCCGTCAATACATCCTGATTACGATTATTCTGATTCAGGGACACAATACCAACAGCTCCCAGAATGATCGACGCCGTAACGGCCGTTCCTCCCATTAAAAACATTTTCCCTCTGATACTTTGCAAAAATCTTCCATTGCCGCCTAAATTTTCGCTTCGTTCTCTTTTCATTCGTTCCTCCTTCTCCATTGTTTAACTTAAATAAATCAATTCGTTCAATAAACAAGCTAAATTTAGTATAACACCTTTCCCTATTTTTTCAACTATTTTTACTGAATTTTATTCATTTTATTAATTTATTTTAATTCAATTTTAATCTAGTCCATCACTATTCGGTCCACTGTAACAAACTCATATCCTTCTTTTTGCAAACGGTCAATAATGCTAAGCGCGGCACGAACAGTCGTTGGATATTCGTCATGCATTAAAATAATGCTGTTTTCCTTAATCTCTCGATAAACGGTATTGCATATTTTCGATTCATTTTTGCATGCCCAGTCCATTGTATCAATCGTCCACAATACCTGAATCATTTCGATATCTTTTTCCAGCCTGCTTGAACCGTTTCCAAAAGGCGGACGCAAAAAACACGGTTCTTCCCCCGTGTATTTTGTAATTACCTCATTTGCTTTTAAAATCTCCTCTTTTGCTGCTGATTCTGTCATATGTCGGATATCCACATGATTATACGTATGGTTTCCGATCAGGTGCCCGTCTTTTACCAGCCGTTTCATAATCTCCGGCTGCGCTTCCGCCTGTTTCCCTATTACAAAAAAAGTTGCCTTTACATTTCTCTCGGCAAGTCCGTCCAGCAGCATCGGCGTATATTCTGAATCCGGACCATCGTCAAATGTAAGTGCAATTTTTTTCTTCTCCTGCGGGCCGAAGCTTACATCTGTGCTGACACTGCCGCCGGACATTGCTTTCGAGCCATCCGGCTGTGCATCTGACAGCGTAAACAGTTTTGCCACTCCCAGGAAAAAAAGAAGGATCGTTACTGAAAGGACAATGCCGTAACGTTTTTTTCTCGATTTCATCCAATACTCCAGTGCGATATGCTCTTACTCTATTGTATTCATCAGTTTTTTATTTATATCCGTTATTTGTATTCGATACAAGCCCAAAACCAGGTTAAATACCGGAACATGAAAAATGCTTTCTGTAAAGCAAATCTTACAGAAAGCATTTTTCAAACACGCTCTAAAGCGCCTGACAGATTTTTAATTCACACCACCATGAATAAGGGACATAACAGTTTCAAAACACGCCGCAGCGATATAGCGTTCAGGATTTGCGGACTGCCTGCAATTGTCCGTCTGTCAGCTGTATTTGAATCGTATCCCCGCTTCCTACCAGATCCGCCAATATCACCTTTGCTGCAAGCGTCTCTACCGTCTTTTGTAGATATCGTTTGAGCGGTCTTGCCCCATAGATCGGATCATAGCCGTTTTCTACAATAAACTTCTCCGCCTCTGGCGTTAACTCCACAAACAGGCTGCGATCCATCAAACGTCTGTTTAAATCTTCCATCAGCAGCCGGATAATACTGCTGATATCCGTCTTCGTCAATGGCTTAAACAAAATAATCTCATCCAGACGGTTTAAAAATTCCGGTCGGAAACCTCCGCGCAGCTCAGCCATAACAGCTTCTTCGCATTCCGGCTGAATGTCCCCTTTTTCATCAATGCCTTCCAGCAGATGCGCAGAGCCGATATTTGAAGTCATAATGAGTATCGTATTTTTAAAATCTACCGTTCTGCCCTGCGAATCCGTGATACGTCCATCGTCTAAAACCTGCAGCAGAACATTAAATACGTCCGGATGCGCTTTTTCGATCTCATCAAACAACACTACAGAATACGGTTTTCTGCGGACTGCTTCTGTCAGCTGTCCCCCCTCTTCATATCCTACATATCCCGGAGGCGCTCCGATCAGTCGGGATACCGAATATTTCTCCATGTATTCGCTCATATCCAACCGCACCATGTTATTTGCATCGTCAAACAAGCTTTCTGCCAGCGCTTTCGCAAGCTCCGTCTTACCGACGCCGGTCGGGCCAAGAAACAGAAAAGAACCAATCGGTTTCGTCGGATCTTTAATGCCTGCTTTTGACCGGATGATCGCTTCGGTCACTTTTGTCACACCCTCATCCTGCCCGATGACCCGTTTATGCAATTCCTGATCCAGATGCAGCGTTTTATTGCGTTCACCCTCTGTCAGCTTTGCAACCGGAATGCCTGTCCAGCGGGAAATAATTCTGGCAATCTCCTCTTCACTGACATTTTCATGCATCAATGTCAGATCTTCGCTTTTTACCTTCCCTTCTTCTATTTCCAGCTGCCTTTGTATCTGCGGAAGCTTTCCATACTGCAATTCCGCAGCTTTGTTCAGATCATACTGCTGCTGCGCCTGTGCAATTTCTTTTTTCACATTTTCCAGCTCTTCCCGCAATCCCTGCACCTTTTCAATCAATGCTTTTTCGTTATCCCACTGCGCTTTTTTCGTCTGAAATTCACTGTTTAACTCAGCCAGCTCTTTTTGCAGATGTTCCAGCCTTTCCTGACTCAGATGATCAGATTCTTTTTTCAGCGCCGTTTCTTCGATTTGCAGCTGCATGACACGCCGGTTCAGCTCATCCAGTTCTGTCGGCATCGAATCCAGCTCTGTCTTGATAAGCGCACATGCCTCATCCACCAGATCAATCGCCTTATCTGGCAAAAATCGGTCAGAAATATAACGATTCGATAACACTGCTGCCGATACAAGCGCACTGTCTGTAATCTTAACCCCATGAAAGACCTCATAACGTTCTTTCAATCCTCTTAAAATCGAGATCGTCTCTTCTACCGTCGGCTCATCTACCATAACAGGCTGAAAACGTCGTTCCAGAGCGGCGTCTTTTTCAATATATTCACGATATTCATCCAGCGTCGTCGCACCAATACAATGCAATTCTCCTCTGGCCAGCATAGGCTTTAACATATTTCCGGCATCCAGTGCGCCATCCGTTTTACCAGCGCCTACAATCGTATGCAGTTCATCTATAAATAAGATAATCTGTCCTTCGCTCTTACGCACCTCATCCAAAACTGCCTTGAGCCGTTCCTCAAATTCACCGCGGTATTTTGCCCCAGCCACAAGAGCTCCCATATCAAGCGCAAACAGCTTCTTATCCTTTAATCCTTCTGGAACGTCTCCACGCACAATCCGTTGCGCCAGCCCTTCTATCACCGCCGTCTTTCCAACACCCGGCTCACCAATCAAAACCGGATTGTTTTTCGTTTTCCTTGACAAAATCCGCACGACATTACGAATCTCATTGTCACGTCCAATCACCGGATCCGACTTTTGCTCACGTGCGCGCTCAACCATATCATACCCATATTTTTCCAGTGTATCATACGTAGCCTCCGGATGATCTGAGGTCACCCGCTGGTTGCCTCGTACGGTAGAAAGCGCCTGCAAAAAACGTTCCTTCGTAATGCCATATTCTTTAAAAATGGCCTTCATCGCCTGATTCGGATATTTTAACAGACTTAAAAACAAATGCTCTACCGACACATATTCGTCACCCATCTGCCGCGCTTCATCTTCTGCGCTGATGAGCGCCTGATTTAGATTCTTTCCTATATAAACCTGCCCGCCGGATACTTTTACCCTCGCATTTAGATACCGCATGGCATTTTCCGTAAAATGTTCTTTCTGAATCTCCATTTTTTCAATCAGCTTTAAAATCAGGCCGTCTTCCTGCCGCAGCAAAGCTACAAGAAGATGCTCCTGCTCGATTTCCTGATTGCCGTATTCATATGCTAACTTTTCGCAGTCGTTTACTGCTTCGATGGATTTTTGTGTAAATTTTTGAATGTTCATAAAATTGCCTCCTTTTTAAGAGCGAGCGCTTTCACACTCAAATCAGGAATTTTCTTGGTCTGAATGAAATATAGCACGAATTGTTAGCCACGTCAAGAGGTGAGTGCTAATTTATTTTGCTAAAAATTGAAAACCAGTAGGCGCACAATCTTTTCATGTAGAATCTTTATGGGCAAAAATTGCAGAATGTAAAGCAAGAGGTGTAAAAGTAATGCTTAGCATCAATGGCAGAAAAGACTCTGGAAAAACAGATATATCAGCATGTCCTCCAAAGAAATTGTTCGAACGACAGATTTTTGTGGATTGTGGCGTATCTATGATCGACCGATTACAAAACAGTGGAAAAACAATGAGTGATAAAAAAATTGATGATCAGCTTCTCTTAACATGGTAACTCCAAAAGCTTCGTGACCTTGTATATTTTACGTGCTGAAGGAAAAGCTTGGTTTTCGCATCGTATTTCTCAGCACAACCATCTATATACAGCTATCCATGTCCATGTTATTATAATTACAGAACATGTCACTGTGACAACCTTTACTTTTGGCTGCCTTAACCTCCGTCTAAAGCTAATGGAATTGCGGTAGCCATTATTTCAAAATATCTTCGTATTTTGCCACATGCACAATCTCTGCTACCAAAACAAACGCATCCGCTCCATCAGCTCGCTCCTTTGCGCCGTCTTTTTCAAAATACTGCGTACCGATGCCCGCTCAAACCTGTGGTTATTATACAAAAACCGAACTAACGTTACAATCCATAAAAATGGCCAGCACACGATCACACGCCCTGCCTTCGGAAAATTCAAATGCATTTGATGATGAAACTCTTTGACATATGCCAAAAATCCTGTTGCACGCATCGCCACCATCCGGTCTGTCTGCGACCTGCCAAACTCTCCGGCCTGCAAAACATCCTGCATAAAATCTTCGATAAGTTCATCCCATGCTGACGCTTTGATCGGCTCGATCGGTTCCATCTCTCGTTCTTTCATTATTCGCTCTTTTGCTGCCCGTTCCTTCATTAAAAACGACACTTTTTCTTCCTGCAGCCCCAAATACCGCACACAAGCTGCTGTAAGTATCTGTACAAACTGTTCGGTCTTACTCTGCTTTATCAGTTTCATAAACTGTTCTTTCTCAGACACAGCAACTTCCCTGTTCCAAAATAACGTCCAGTCACATAGATTTTTCAGACCAAACCCTTCTCTTAAAAAATGCTGCAGCATATGCACAATCAAATAAAATGCATGATATGCGTCTGCAGGCTGCAGCAGACGGACGCCCCATGCTGTATTTTCTACGATATGATTTCCATATTCCGGCAGGATATTTTTTAAATACTCATTGACCTTCTGGTTCTCAAATGGCTCTACCAACGTATGATGCAGCTCTATCGAAATCCCCTCTGCATTTCTTAGATCCGTATGATGCAGCGCCAGCTGCTCCTCATCTGCCAAAAATCCCGCCTGCTGCAGCAATCGCAATGCCCGCTTATATTCCGACTCCAGAGGAATGAGCAAATCCACATCCCCGGACTTGCGGTATTCCGGCACCGGATACAATACGGCTGTGGCCGCGCCTTTTAACGTAACTGCCGCAATTCCATATTGTCCAAGATAATCCGTTACATAAGCTGTAAGAAAAAGCAGACGATAATTGGACAATACTGTAATCTGCGCAGACTTTTGCACCCGCTCCCAAATGCAGGCCGCTGTTCCTGTTTGTTCTTCTAAAACATCATATAACATGGCTGTAACCGCGTGAGATTCCGCCAAATGCAAAAGCCTTTCCCAATCGCAGTCTATATTTCTTTCGATTTTATTTGCATCCTTATGCTCAATCTTATTTTCTTTTCCCATCGCGGCACGCAGTAAATCTAACAGTGCGCTTTCTTCTTTGCTCCATCTTGCAGACATCCTAAAAACCTTCTTTTTCCTTCAAATAATCGATTGCTTTTCCGCTCTCATCTGTGTTATGATTACGCATATGACCGACAGCAAAACGACGAACCAAACAGCTGCAACACAGAAAGGACTTCTTTATGCTCATTCAAATCAAAAAAAATATTCTGATTCCGGCAATATCACTGGCGGCCCTGTCTCTCATCACCGGCTCCCTGTTACTATTATACACGTTTTACAGTAAAAACCACTATTTTTTCACTTATGTGCCTGCGCAATATCAAGAAACTTCCGAACGGCTGGATAACCCATACCGCGGCTGGTATCATATGTACGGATATGCTCTGTCAGACAGCAGGCCGATTTTCTCAGAAACGATTCAAAAACAAATACAGGACTCAAACGGCTGCCAGCTCGCACTGTTGGAAATCAATTTGAATCAGTATACGTCCGGCGATATTTCTGCCTTTGCACTCTCACAGCTGGAAATGATCCTTTCTGCCTGGGAACATTCTCATCAGCACTTGATCCTGCGTTTTTTATATGACTGGGACGGCAATGCACAGCAGACAGAGCCACCATCAGACAGTACTATTTTAAGGCATATGGACCAGGCTGCCAAAGTTGTCAATCACCATACCAAATCCGTATATATGGTGCAAGGCATCTTTGTCGGCAACTACGGAGAAATGCATGGTTCTTCCCATTTAAACATGGAATCTGTGCGTATGCTTGCCAAACATCTTGCAAGTATTTTGGATCCCTCCATTTATCTGGCAGTCCGCACCCCACAGCACTGGCGCGCTATTACAGAAAGCTTTGAACCTCTGACTGAAAAAAACGCCTGGGACGGCTCCTTATCTGCCCGCCTTGGATTATTTAACGACGGCATACTTGGCTCAGCCACAGACCTTGGGACTTACAGCGAATCAAAAGATACTGATACCCTTTTGCCGTCTGCAAAAGCTGCATCCGACTTTTCAGTGCGCGCAGGCCGCAGCGAAGAACTGGCATTCCAGCAAAAACTATGCAGCTACGTTCCAAACGGCGGGGAAGCTGTCATTGACAATCCTTATAATGATTTTTCATCTGCTGTTTCTGCATTATCAACGATGCACGTTTCCTATTTAAATCGATTACACGATACCGCTGTGCTAAAAAAATGGGAACTTGCCAGTTATCAGGGCAGCGATTGCTATCAGGGACTAAATGGACTGGATTATATCGAAAGACACTTAGGCTACCGCTATGCCATCCAGGATTCTGCCCTGACATATACAAAGCGCGGAAACGGGCCTGCTGTACTGAGCCTTACCATTGCAAACAGCGGTTTTTCCGCCTGCTACCGTCCACTGACTGCTGAACTGATTTTGCATCATACACAATCCGGAGAATACCGCATCCTTCCATTTCATACGGACACTCGGCTTTGGGCATCCGGTTCCTCTGCCACCTTAGAGCTCTCTTTAGATGGAAGCAGCTATGCACCGGGAGATTACACCGCTTATTTCAGACTGACAGATCCATCCTCCGGCAGGCAGATACAGCTTGCAAACACAATGACGCCTGACGACGCTTTCGGTTATCCTGTCGCAGTTTTACAAATTCAAAAATAATCCTATCCATACTTTCTCATGCTGTCTGCCATTTGCAAAGCTGATACACCGGCGATCCCGCTTTCTGCGCATCTGCGCATAAATCCGGTACTCGCCGTTTTCCTTTTCCGGTGCAAACTGGCAAGACAAATGGCAGGGAACATGCGGCATAAAATCTTTTGGCAATAGCGAAAGCAGCTTTGTCCGAACATTTCTCCCTTCTGCTTCTGCCGTAATGATAAGTTCCGCCTCTTCCAACATCCCGGCAAATCCTGTATTTTCCAGCTCTATATCTAAATGCAGCCCTTGCGTCACCTTTCCGGATACTTTACGTATGACCGGACGATACCCAAGATGTGCGCCAATATAATCCAGTCCATTCATTCCCTTCCAGATTCCTTTTCCTTCCCATCGCATACTTTGCCAGCGATCTAAACATTGTTTCTCATGCACAGCGTTTAAATAACACAAACGAACCTGACGCATTTCTGCAACTGCTTGTTTCAGTTCACTTTCCTTTGCCGTACCGACAGCTTCGCCTCCATAAGGAAGATATTGATGCACTTCTTCCAAAAACAAAAGTTCATCCAAACGACTCCAACTCTCTTCCCAGGCTGCCAAAGAACGCGGTTTTATTCCATACGTGCCTAAATCGGAATCTGAGCCAAACATGCCATCGTTAAAGACACAAAACGGCCCTTGTGACTCCATATCCTGCTTGTGCAAAATCCTCCATTGCAGCGGTGTACGCACTGCTATCGGAATCTGCTCTCCTGCTGCATCACGAAGCGTTTCCGCTAACAGCCGCAGCTTTTCTTTTGACAAGTACCTGGAGCTGTGCATCTCTCCCCAGCTGCCAATAAATAATCCCTGCAGGAGCAGAATATCATCAGCGTACTGCCTTAACAATCTTCCGATCTGTCGGATATGTAATACAATCTGCTGAATCTCATCCGGTTCCGCCAGCAGCCCCTGACCGGTATTGTCATAAGTAAAACGTAAAATCATTTCTTTTTGATGTTCTCTGAAAAACTGCATCAGCTGTTCCAGCTGCAGCAATGCTTCTTCCGGAATTTCCTGACTGCGAAACGCTCCGATGACAACGACTGCCTGTACGAGTGTCTCTTTATCCTGCAGCGACCAATACAGCTCGTCAAAATCAATTTTATTCTCCAGGTAAAATGTATAAATTCGGCACCACCCACATGCCGGATTGATTAATCGATCTGTGCTCTCTGTCACCTGCACATTTTGAAATCTCCATTTTCCTTTGCCTAACCATCTATTCATAAATCTTATCTCCACAGCTCCCCGTATCCAGCTTTAGTACACGAATCCTTACAAACACGGCCATCATACTAAAAAACATGCGAAACATATACACGAAAGGCTTAAATCCGGAATGCATACTCTTCCCCGTCATTCTCGGGTGCATGACTGCCGGAATTTCCTGAATTTTAAACCCAAGCAGCAGCATTTGCAGAATCATATTTGCATCCGGGTATCTGTCGTCAAAATGGCTGTACTTGGAATAATACAAAACCGCATTCCAGTTTAACCCCTGCAGACCGGTCGTTGTATCCGTAATCCATCTGCCGGAAAACAAATGCACCATCCATTTAAAAAAGCCATAGGCAAGCCGTTTGCTAAGCTTCGTCGGATAAGCGCTGCTGCCCTGCATATATCTGGAACAGAGTACAATGTCCGGTATCTGACCTGTATCATCCTTCGATGTCAATGCCTCGTAAATTTTGGGAATATTGCATACATCATGCTGCCCGTCCGCATCCATTTGTATCACATACCGATAGCCGCGCCGAATCGCATACTTATATCCAAGCTGAAGCGCACTCCCATATCCTAAATTAAATACGTGGGTTACCAGCTTATGTGGAAATCTGCTGCGCTTTACAATCCAGTTCGTTTCATCCGCGGATGCATCATTCATAACAAGCACATCTGCTAATTTTCGTATTTGCGGCTGATCCAGATCTTCCAATACTTTCCGAATGTTTTTCTCTTCATTATATGCCGGAATAATAATCAGCACTTCCTTATCGACTCTTTTTCCCATGTGCATATCTCCCCATTTGTAACCTGTCAGGCAAATGCTGCAGCTTGTCACCCGATTAATTCTAACAATTGCGTCAGTTCCGCTTCGTATGCATAATCCCGCTGTGCAGCCGCCTTTCCCAGGCGCTCTCTTTGCCCTTTATCTTTTAACAGCTCTTTGATACCTGCTGCAATGTCTTTCGGAGCCAGCCGGCATAACCTGCCGTCTATCCTATCCTGAATCTGTCCGCGGTTGCCTGGTATATCGGACGCCAGCACCGCACAGCCAAGCGTCTGCGCCTCCTGTATCGCTATACTCCTGCCTTCGCAGCGCGTTGCATGTACATATAAATCACATCGCCTGTAATATGGATATGGATTGTCTACCGCGCCAAGAAAAATAAAATCATCCGTTAACCCAAGCTCCGTACGCTGCTTTTCCAGCGCCGCACGCTGATCTCCTTCTCCAAGCACATACCAGCGCACCGAAACCCCCTCCTTTTTTAATAAAGCCATTGCCTGCAAAGCAATGTCATATGCTTTTGGAGCGGTAAGCCTGCCAACCGTCAATATCACAAATCCCTGAAAGTCTGCCGCAAACGGAATGTTTTTCTGTGCAAGCATACGGATTCTATCCTGATTAATCATATTGTGAAAAATCCGCATCCTGTCACCATACTCAGGATATATGTCCAAAAATGCATCTCGCACTTCCTGCGATACAGCAAAAATCCGGCAAAATGCGTGAAAACATCCCCCGTCCATCTTTCTTGTATATCCGGCGCGGCGATAATCCGTATGTATAAACGCCGCCTTTTTCTTTGCTTTGACATGATCTGCGACAAAATATGCCGCTGCTCCCTCTAAATATGCTACCGCCAGATCATATTCTTGCTCCAGGCATTGCGCTCCGTCCGACAAGACCCTCCAAAAAAGCTTATCCGGCAAAAATCTATTGCCTTCTTTTAGCATGTCATATGCGGTCCTTATTAAGGCTGCCGACTTTTTGCCTAAATTTCCATTTCTGAAAAAACTAAGAAACACCGTTTTTGCCATTTCCACCCGTCCATGCGGTGAAAGCACCGAACAATTTCTATAATGGACATTTAACAGCTTCACATAAGCCGGCAGCTGCCTGACAAGTTCTCCTTGTGCAAGCATAACATATACAGATATCTCAACGTCTTTTGGGTCAAGTCTGCGCAGCAGCTCTAAAAATGCCGTCTCCGCGCCTCCCCTTCCAAGCGTATTAATGACAAACAGTATTTTCATGTTTCTGCAGTTCCTTTAACTCCCGTAATTCGTATAGTATACTTTCATTTTCCTGGTTCAACAAAGATACATGCATCGCCAATTCCTGATTTTTCCGCAGTAATTGGGATACAAGGCTGCTGATATAAAACGCTGATAAAAGGAAAGCTGTCCCAATCATAAGAAAAGCCGGAACCGCACCTTTTGGCAATAGATATAACCATGCATTCAACCCTGGCACAAATGCACACAAAATTAAGATAATTCCAAGGAGAAACCACAGCAAACCGATGCCTTCAGTCACTTTCTGGTATACAAAAGACATAAAATCTATGACGAGAAGCATGACTCCGATGCATGCAACCGCCAGCTGCAATACATCACTCATTGTTCGCTTGTACCCCCCCCCTAATTTCCTGCGCATCATATACTTTCGACGACTCTGCCAGGCCATATTTTACCTCAATCAGCGTTCCTCTGCAGAAAATATGCACGTCCATATGACGCTCTACCCACCGCAGCCTTGCATAAGCAACTGTCCAGCCGACAAACGCACCGGCTGCTACGCCGATGCCATACCAGCGTTCCGCCAGCCTGCACGCATAAAAGCTCAGCATTGCCGTAGATATCATAAAACTAAGCGCTGTCAGCATCGCGCCCATATTGTCATTAAAATAATATAAAAATATAATTTCTGAATACATTAAAAACAAAATGAAATATCCGACGGCAAGACACGGATAGATACGCATAACAATCCCGGAAATACCATATTGAGGCAGCAAAACAACACACATCAAAAATACAATGACGGTAATGATAAACTGAATACGCACTAAACTTAACAGTTCAGACGCCAGCTGACGGAACATCCGGTTTTGACAGTTTTTAATATCTGCTCCCCGGCCTCCAATGACCGCTTCCGAATATGCCTTATATTTATCATGAAAATTCATTTCGATTCGTGCTATAAAAATAACTGTTGCTGAAATATTCGTAAACATTGCAAGACAAGTCGCCATATCATAAGGAGGAGCACACACAAAACTGTCTGCAACGACCATCCGCAAATCGGTCTGCCAGAAGACAAAATTATGAATGTACAAACCCAGCGTATAACTGAAGTTGGTAACAACAAGCGCCGCATACTTTTTAAAATACACAAGTACGGCCCTGTAACGCCCGCTGTTTTTCTTAAAATAATATTTTACAGTCGCAAGTTCCATACAGGCAATGCTGAAAAATCCTATGACCAGTGCAAGCAGCATCGCGCTTGGGACACTCATATGAAACACCCATGCAAATAAAAGCGACAGCAAAAACGCTTCTATCATACCCAGCAGATAAAACAACGAAATTCTCCCGTAATCTTTACAGATAGATAAGTACAGCATCGCATAGAACACAAGCACAAGCGACATATATCCGCAAAATCCCGTAAAAACATATAAAATATGCACATGTCCAACGATATATTCCCACACGCAAAACGGTATGCCAAGCAATGCGCTCAGCAAGACATTCAATAATAACCCGACATAAAAGCAAGGCAAAATATCCTCAAACCGTTCTTCATAAATAACATCTGACATATATCTGGACAGCACTGCATTAAACGGCGCCGTAGTCAGCAGGGAAAAAATAAAAATATACAACAACGTCGCGGAAAACAACTCTCTGCCTACATATCCCAGCCTGTCAAATCCGAGTGCTTTGCTCATCAGCAAAACATTTCCGATAATGACAAACATTGGCGTAACCGTTACACCAGCGCTATAGCCAACGCCTACAACATTTGATAAAATGGTGCCTTTTCCAAATATCCGGTTTAATCTTAATCCGATTCCAGCCATGGCACGTCCCCTTTCATCATTCTTTTATAGTTTAACCAATTTCCATATAATTATCGTTCTTATTTTAAAATGAATTGTTTGCAACCATACTTTTTAAGAATACTCAACGATCCGAAGACCAAGGTTTGAAGCAAAATCTTTATAAATGCTCTCGTATTTCGCTCTCATATGTTCCATCCGATATTTACGCATCAGCCGTCGATATCCGTTTTCCCCCATCTGCACGCGTTTTTTCGCATCGCCGGCAAGCTCCAGCATCGCCTGAGATATTTCTTCGATATTCATAATATGCGTTAAAATGCCGGCTGGCCCAAAATCATCATCCTCACCAAAAATCAATCCCGAACAATTCCCCACATCTGTCGCAATGACCGGACGATGCGCTGCATAGCTCTCCAAAATGGTCAATGGCTGGCCTTCGCTGACACTTGTCAAAATTGTAACGTCCATACGCCCCAAATAATCTCTGACATTGATACGCCCTGTAAATACAATATCCTGAATATGCATCATTTCCACCAGATCAAAGCATTCCTGTGCATACTCTTTATCCTCATCCGTCGGTCCCATAATCCACAATTTTAATTTAGGCTGACGCTCTTTGGCATAACCAAACGCCTGTATCATTGTTTTTACATCTTTGATTGGGGTTACACGCAGCACCGCGCCAATATTCACATAATTTTTATCTTCTTCCTGTTTTTGCGGCAGGTCTTCCAGATTCTTTATATCTATGCCGTTTGGCGTAACCATTGTTTTCTCTGCCGGACAGCCAAGCTCAATTTGCAGCTCTCTGGCATGTTCATACAGACTGGTTACAAGATCCGCTTCATCGTAAGCCAGTTTGGACATTTTACGAAACTGATCGATCCAAACATTTTTATAAATGCCGTTGACCCATTTTGCCTTTATCAGCTCTTCTTCCCGCTCTCTCGTATAAATGCCATGCTCGGATATTAAAATCCGGCTTCCATGCAAGTCTTTCGCCATACATCCTAATACACCTGCATATCCGGTTGCCACACAATGATACAGATCTGCGTGAGGCACGTTCATTTTCAACACAAAAAACAGCGGTAAATAAATGGATCGCATCGTCCATAGAAAATCGGAAAACACAATCTGGCTAAACTGCAAATCATAACAATCTTTTACGGCCCGATAAAAATCTTCTCCCATTAAAAGATCATTCAAAGATATATTTCTTTTACGAAACATTTGAAACAAAACATGCCAGTTTATATGCTGATTTAATATTAAGCTTCTCAAAGCCTGATATTCCTTCTCAGACAGCCGAAATATGCTCCTGCCTTCTTTCCGTTTTCGAACCCAGTCCGCATCTTCCAGATAGACTTCATAGACTTCCGTCAGATTATCCGGCAGCTCATATACAAACTTTCCCCGCATCGAACGATTGGCTACGATCGTCAGTAAAATAAACTCAATATTGGGAAACGAATGGATCAAACTGTGAATCCAGCTGGAAACTCCTCCTACTACATACGGATAACATCCTTCTGCCACCATGCACACGCGCATCGCCTGTCCGGTGCCCACACCTTTTGCATACTTATAATCTGCAAGACATTCCTGCGCATGATACGCCGATTGCTCCTCCGAATCGGCTGCCGGCTCTAAAAAATCATATCTGTAATCTTTCGGATCGCTTAATTCATCATCACTATATTTATAATCTAATATTTCGTCTGCATACTTATCATCACTCGTCATGAAACGTACGTTTTCCTTCCTCACCTAATGTAATCGTAACCTGTTCCTGCTGCGCCTGCACGAGCCAGACCCCTTTTTGTATTTTTTCATATCCTGCTCCCTGCATATTCTTTACGGTCTCTCCATGCAGCCGTAACAGAAAGTATGCTTCTTTGTCAAAATTTTCAAGCTTAAGCTGAATGGTCTGATCCTTCCTCTCCTGTGTATAATCCAGAGCTAAAAATCTGCGGATACGCAAATCACTCTCTGCCAGCGTAGTCGCCTCAAAGCCTTCATATGCTTTCCAATAAGTCGTTACATTGCCTGCAAACCGATCATACAGCTTTTCCCACGTATCTTCATCAGACTGTGGATAGATCATCCGATTCATATCGACCGCTATATTGGAATATCCAAGCGCCGTCTCTATGCTGTGTATACGTAAATTTTCTGAAAACGTCTGCTCACTCCATCCATCGTCCGTTGTCCGCTGTCTTATAATATCTGCATTTAAATAATCGACCAATGTTTCTGATTTATCATAATCTGTAAGTACCGTACGAACACCGGAAAGCAAATCACTGTGAAGCGCCTGCTCCGTCTCTTTTTTCGTTAATACATCCTGATAAAAAGAAAGAAACTCATAATCCGGCATTTTTTGATCCAAAAATATTTTATCTTTTTTTAATTTTGTCTCATATGCATTTACTTTTCTAACCGTTCCGGAAATACCTGCTTCACCCTGACGCTCCTGCAAAAGCTTCATATCATGAACAAGATGATCCGGATCCGGTTCCATCTGATCTGTATAATCTTGCTGCGGAGCTAACATACAAGTCATTTTTTTCTTGCTTTTTTCCATCACGACAGCCAGCCCCGGCCAGACCAAATCCCGAAATAACGCCTGCGGTTTACGGCTGTACAGACGTATCATCTCTTCTTCGTTCTCAGAAGCCAGCATGGGATAGTTTAATACGACCAGATTTTGTGCATTGATAATCGGATAAATCGCATAAGAATTCGTCTCATACAGCATGCCTTCCAAAAAACCAATTCCGGCATTTCCATTGATATAATCACCATTTACAACAAAAATTCTCGACTGCCCGATACTGTTGCGCCATATAACTGCCGGAAATTCTTCATTTTTGACCGGTTTATCCATCATACCTGCCATATATGTCTTCGTGCCCGACGCAGGCTGACACCATGGTATAACAATATCTAAATCCTGTTTAAATTTTTCATCAGAATTTTCCAGTTTATATATTTGTTCGCCCCCTAATAATAATCCGTCAAACAGATGGATCCCCTTGACTCGAATGCCATCAGATAACACTGCCCGTATTCCCATTAAAGTTTTCAACTGCGCATTTCTTTTCAGCTGGTCTACATCCGGCAGTCCGCAGAAAATGAGATGGATCCCTTTCTTTGTTAATTTTTCCAGTATTTCCGTATCCTTTTCTATGTGCAGACAGTCAGAATCGAGTACGATCGCTTCCGGTATCTGATTTATCTCATACGTATAATCAGAAATACTCGAATAGGATTCCACATAACGTTTGGAGTATGCACACCATTGTCTGACAGCGCTTCCGGTCGCATGGTCATCCAGATCACCGATAAACACAATATACCTTCCAGATTGTTTCACATCTTTCTTTGTCACAGACACAACTGACTGCCTGTCAAATGTTGTTTCCTGTGTTTTGGCATACGCGTTGCTGCCATAGTCATACATCCGTTCCCGAATCACTTCGGGCGCCTGGAATAAAAATAACAGCACAAGCATAATTAACGTTATGGTAATAAAATTTCTGCGAGATACCATACTGCCTACTCCTTTTCATATTTCATCATATTGTATTTGTAATCAATGGAAAAGTTAAACAGACTATACTCATTCTGATCCACACAATAACATATAAAATCTTCTGTTTCATAATACACATCCATTTCATTCGGATACATATTGTGAAACTGTTCTGCCCAAAAATACATGCGGGACATCTCAACCCAACGGTGTCTGCCTTTGTACATTTCTATTCCGACCTTATCCGGCAACTGCTGCGCGGCTCCTTTTCTTGATATTTTCTGTCCGCTGTCTTCATAAGGCTCCGTATAATCAATTGGTATTTTTTCAATAAAGAAAAAAACTTTTTTCGTAGGAATCGAGATAACGCCTCCCGCGCCTTTGTGCTCCATCTTTCTTAAAAATGTATCGATTTCATAATGAAATCCATGATCTTCCCCCATACGCAGCTCATCATTTGCCGAAACGATCGTCCATGTCTCATCCGGATGATCCCTGATAATATTGGTCAGACAGACGACCGCATCATTCGGTTCCAACACTTTTGTATAATACATCTTTTTCCCCGTACCGGTGCTTATTACAACGGTTATGAGCGCAGGTATCATCAAAAATGACACAACGTCTGCCACACGTCCCTGCCAGACCTTTCCTATTATCAGCTGCACAATACCATCTATGCAAAGACACCATAACGCGATGAGAGAATACGCATAATAGATGCATGTACGCCCGCTGGCGTCCATCAGTTCCGGCAGCCCAAGCTCCGGCGCTACAAACATAAACGTCATAAGCGCCATATAAACAGTTACAGACATCATCCTTGCCGCATAGTCTGTTTGCCGCAGGATAAAAAACAACACCGATAAAATTCCCAACAGTATGACAGCGATTGGAACCATCTTACAAATCCATTCATACTCTGCATAAATCAAATGCACTTTGATCGTACTAAACGTTGCTGAGATCACTCGCTCGATTTTGGCTCTGACCCAATCTATCATCGTCGGTTTACGAATCTTATTTTGTGACGACGCATATTCATCGGAAACATCCTCTTCCGGCAAATGATATCCTACTGCCAAAAAAGTTCCTTCATAAAACACTTCTCCATTGTCTAACAATCTGGCATCCGATAGCATCTGCCCGTCTTTTATCTTATGATTGCCAATCGTGACATCTCCTTTTGATACGACCCTTCCGCCATGATTCCTATCATCAATATTACCAATATTACCAGTATTATCAATATTATCAATAGAAGCGTTATGGGAAACAATCTCTCCATTTAAAATAATCTTGTCTTTTTTAATAATATAAATATTTCTGACTTCTTTTAAAGAAAAAACGTTTTCGCTGCCCTGGTTTTGCAGCAAATTTTCATCCTCTTTTTCATCCTTTTCCTCCTGTACTTCCGCTGGCTGCTTGGCCGTTCCGTTGATAATATTCATCCCCCAATACAACGATCCTTCCAGCGGGGTTCCTCCCAAATAAGCAATCAGCATTGGCAATACCGCGATCACAATTGCTGCAATGCCCGCTAATATCACCTTCCCAAAATATTGTCTGCGAAACAGCCGAAAGCAATATCCGCCGGCTACTCCAACACAAAAAATTCCGGCAATGATCGTATTGTAAAAATGAATCGAAAGTGTCAGACTGAAATTCAATACGAATAACAGCAAATACCAAAAGCTATCTGCCGAATGTTCCTTTTCTGACAGTATTTTATTTTCTGAAAGCTTTTCATTTTCTGATAATATTTTATTTTCTGATAATATTTCATTTTCTGATAATATTTCATTTTCTGATAATATTTCATTTTCTGATAATATTTCATTTCCTAAAACCGCTTCATTTTCCAATAATACTTTCTTAACATATAAAGATCCGTCCCTGGAACTTTGTTCCAGAAGAAATACCGCTTCGTTCTCGTTCGCTTGTTCAAGCTCTTCATCCGGTAATCCGGTCTGCTCTGTCGGTCTGTTTTTCGAATTCGAACACTCTTTGTTTTTATATTCAAAAAATAAAAATAAAAACGCAACAGCAGGCAAAATAAATATCATTCCAAATTCCTGCGGCAAAGAGCTGATATACCGGCTATATGTATTATCCCGAAACAAATGGACGATCAGGTAAACGCCAACACCCACATATGCCGTATATTTCGTCTTGCTGCATATTCGGATAAAAGCCAGCAGCATCAGGTGAATAACCAAAGTCTGTACCGCCCAAAACAACCGCAGCAGCACATACGTATCGATAAAAAACACTTCATGAAGATAATAAATGACACAATGAAAGCCTAACGGATATACTCCTGCGACAAATGGTTTTCCTCTGCCCATATAATTGATCCAATAGTTATGCACGACAATATCAGACGTACAATAGCCATATTGTTCAAACGCATTCACACCATACGTCATCATATAAGCCACAAAAACTGCCAGCATCAGCAGTACATCCGGCAGATTTTTGATAAACCGCTTACAAGCCGCTGCAAGTAATCTTTTCGCTGAACGCACCATCCGTACTGTTAGCCGTCTTGTATACAACCGAAGGCCATATGTTCCTTCCGACAGTTTTTTCAAATCTTCCAGAAATTTTTGCAGGTCTTGCTTTGGATTGGTTTTATATAAGCGTATATACACAGCTAAAAAGGAAAGCGCCGTAACCCCGGTTAACGTAAACCAATTGGAAATATGCAAAAGCTGCAAAATGAGCACAAGCGTAATAATATAAAAATTGCCGACAGTCTGATAAATCATAAAGCGTACCGAAAATCTCATACTGCTTATTTTTCTGTATAGCAGAATTGCCGGCAGCAGCAGCGTCAGAACTGCATACAGACCGGATATTTCTAAAAGCTGCAATGCTGTCAGCATTTTCATCGACATAAGCAGCATCACCTCCTAACTCTGTCAAACGGTTAACCAAACGTTCGGATCAGCTCCAGCGTCTCGCTGTCAATGACCACCTCGGATTCTTTTAATTGTTCCATAACCTGGAAAAATTTTTCTTTTTGCTGTGATGTAAAATACAGCTTTAACTTGCATGTAAAAGATGCCAACTCGTTCGGATACTGTGCCGCTGCGCGGTCACACCAGATTTCCATTTTATCAAATGCCTGTACGTCCAGCAGACGCAGGCAAATCCATTCATAAAACTGGCTCGTGATTTTGGATGCGTTTTTTCTATACAGATAGTCTCCGGTATCAGACATCATATAAGCAAATTTTTTCTGCTCCATCTCTGTAAATACTTTTTGCACCAGCACATGATTCATATATGGAATTAATGCTTCTTCAAACTCCGTCTGCTCCTCGGATTCTGCTTCAATCTCCTGAAAAGATTTGCGGACATGAAATCGAAAATCATTCAGCTCATCCTGCAGTACGGAAGCTGCATAATGCGCTGTCTCAGAGTCATGACTGTTTAGCGCCAACGCAATTGCCGCCAGCGAGCTTTGCACATCGCCGCGGATTACATTCAGCATCAGCGTACGCAAACTGCTCTTGTCACTAACCGCTAACGCTTCTTCCACCGGCACAATGTCACGCTCTCTTTCTTCATCTGCCCGGACATTGGTGCGTACCCGCTCTTTGCTGAATACAACATCTGCAAGATCCACTTCCTTATGAAACACAATCCGGTACAGCAAATGGCCGACAAAGAAAAACAGTGGACCGATCACCGGACAAAGCAGCATCACAATAAACCGAAATACACAGGCGGTTCGTTCCTTATTGCCCATTAAAAGTCCCAGAATCAAATAGCTTATCGATACAAGCGTATTTATGAAAATCATAATCAGGAAAATCAGCCACTGGTTCATAGTTCTGTACCTTCCTTCACCCAGCTCTTGTATCCCGCCTTGTCAAATCTGCGTATCACAAAATCAGCGTCTTTGTGTTCCGTATTCGACAGCAGCGCATACAGATTCCCATCGGAAAGCTTTCCAATATAATCAGACTGGCGCATCAGCTTTGTTAATGCAACTGCCGCCTCTTCCTGCCTGTTCTCCTGCACATCAATCCTTAAAATCGTACACTCCGTCAAATTTTTATTTCTGGCGCGCAAATACGCTTCCACAAGATTGCTGAACGCTTCTGTCTCCATAATCTTAGTGCCTTCGATATAACGCTGGTTTTCCAGCGCTTCAATATAACGGTTGGCACGTACGACCGCATTCTGAATCAGGTAGCCGATCACTACAAGCATGTTCGCCTGGCTAAGTGTCATACGTTCCCATGGAATGCCCCAAATCATTAAAATAAGCTGCATCTCTTCCTCAGAATAAATGGCATTTGCCATCAGCGGATATTTTTCATCCATATTTTTATTGATAAACACCCGATGTTCTTTTAGATCACGATACATATCTTCATAAGACGTATACTCAATAGAGTTGCCAAGCTCTCTTGCTTTTTTCGAAGTAGAAGAAAACAGACGTGCGTACGAACGGTTCGCCACCGAATAAATAGCCACATCTTTGCTTCCAACAAGTCTGGATAAAATCTCCGCAGCATAAAATAACACTTCCGAAGGATCATATTGATCTAAGGAAGACGTAATCTCATAAATCTTGCCAAAACTGTCGTTCTGATTGACAATCTGTACTTCCAACACATTTTTTAACCGTACATTACTCGTATTGATATCCTGAATATCATCCAATTGTCCCGTTAAATACTGCATTTCCTGCTGATTCTCGCCTTTCATCGCGGCCAGCTGGTCTTTCATATATCCAACTACAAGTCCAAGAATAAACAGCTGCGCCACCCAGACATACGTATTATAATCAAGTAAAATCTCTAATCCGCTCCGCGTATAAGACTGCCTGAAGCAATATCCGGCCGTTGCCAATACCGCTGAAAAGGTCGCCTGCTGCTGTCCGTGAATGATCGCAAATAACAATACATACAGCAAATAAAAATCCAGTTTTGCAAAGTATGCGCTGTCTACCGCTCGATTATGCAGCATAAAAAACGGGAGAAAGCAGACGACATTTTCTAAAAATGGAACTAACGCACGAACAATATGATAAATATTTTGTTTGATTCTGCCCGCTGCACCTTTGCCAATATCCGTATCCTGCATATACTCATTGCTGTGGCGCTTGATATGTTTTGCCATCTCAGCCACAGACTCTTCATAGTTGTGAAAAATTTTCATGCCAAATTCATCGGCAAATAACTTTGCAGATAAAATGACCCGAAATTCACTCCCCACGGTATTATTTACAATCTGCGCATTTTTCCCCATTTCTTTTTGCACCATCTGCGCAAGCTCCATCTCAGTAACCGCCTGTTCCGAAGATATATGATACAGGCTGTGCATCGTTTGTTCCGCCCGTATGATCTGATAAATAAACTCAACCGCATCATCCTGATGCAGCAAAGAAAACATTTTATGAGAATTTGCCTGAATCTTTCCCGTCCGCAGCGCCTCCACGCACATCTGCGCACATACATTATCCCGCAGACGCTCCCCTTGCAGACGCTCCTTATAAGGCACAGAATACAAATGATCCAAACGCAGCGCTACGGTATCCAGCCCCATCGTCTGATGATAATTGCGGCAGATATCCTCACCCTGCACATAGGTCATACCCCTTAGACTGATCGCAGAAGTCTGCAAATCCTCCGAAATATGATTGGGATACGAATTGGAATACACTTCCTGCGAAGACAAATAAATCAATCTTCCTTTTTTCATCGTTGCAAACGTTGACATCACATTCTGTAAACCTGCCAAAAACTGCACCGATTCCCGACGTGGATCTTCCCAGCTGAAGTTTGAATCATATGCACCTGTAAATAAAATTACATCTGGATTTACACTATCAAAAATCTCTTTCAAACAGTCACAGTCATAAGGAAAATTATATTTTTCATATACATTTTTATAAGATTCGCGTACATTGCGGCTGCCTGTAAGCACATAGGAGCGATGCCCTTCCTTATTTAGTTTATTCAAGACCGCATTCATCAAATCGCTGCTGCCGCCAATTAACAATACATCCATATTCTCTGATCCTCTGCGTTTATTTCTTTGAAACAGTTTCTAAGGAACTGTATGTAAATAACTATTTAAAAGTTATTTCTGAACAGTTCTTAATTGATGTAAAAACTGCCTGATATCCGTAATCGCTTCTTCATATGCAATTTCATATTCTTTTGCAAAACTTTCAGCTATCTGTTCGATTTGTTTCCCCTTTTCAAGCATTTGCCAAATATATGCGCCGCTTTCATTCAAAGGAACCGGCTTTGTATATGCCGGCCCTTTTTGATTCATATCTAAAAGCCAATAGGTTCCTGCTGCTTTGCGCAGCTGGTATGCTTTTATCATGTTTCCATCTCTTTTCATTCTTTTTCTGTATGATTTTGTTTTCGTTTTTTCAGTCAGTTCCTAACAATTGAATAAAACTGATTTGTTACTTTATTTTATCCGTCGGTTCATTCCGAGATTTATTTCCACGCTTCCACATTATACCACAAAAAATTGTATTTTGTCGAAAAAAATGTACCGCACTGGCAATTTTTTGCCGAAATGGCCGAAGCAGCAGCCACAAGCGGCTGTAAAACAAATAAACCGGATGACGCGCCGATATTTCCGTACCGTTCCTTACAAATGACGTTAAAACTCCTCGCATCTGCTGCTGCAGCAGCGGCCCCTCAATTTCTGTCTGGTTATCTCCAACGAGATAAATACCGTCTGACGATACTTTCCATATTCGATGCAGCACTAAAATACTTCTCTCTCTGCGGTATAGAACGACGTCTCCACGCTTTAACCGCTTCCCGCCTAATGGACCGATGACTGCCTCATCCCTGCCTGGAACAAACATCGGATACATGCTGTATCCCTGCGGATAAATGCGGACAGACCTACCCTGAAGCAGCAGTTTTTCAATATCCTGTTTTTGCTTTTCATTACCGGATGCAAACAGATGCGCCATCATTTTCCTCCTGCGTTTTCATATTTTGTTACTATTCACGGGGGTGGACAAGTCAAAGCAACAGTTTGGACAAAGTGTTGCTTTTGGGCCTCCCGGACGCTGGATGAGGGAATCGGCCCTGTCTCATTGTTCCGGTTTCCAGAACGTAAGAATCCCTAAGCATTCTGCATTTAAGTTGTGGCGCCGGACGGACGCGGCGCCTGATTCGCCCTGGCTTAACGCCAGCAGCTAAAGGCGCCGCTACGGCTTCGCCGCCTG
>CAJUBQ010000057.1 GCA_910584595.1 uncultured Eubacterium sp. | reverse complement strand
CTTTCTGAAAAATCTGCTCCAGATAATTTCCATAACCCTGCGATGTCTGATTCATATAATTAGAAAAATATGTACCGGCTGTACTCGTATTTTGCTCTGCTTCAACCGGTATGAAAGTACCATCTGCGTTTAATACGGAATTTACATTCATAATACTCGCTATTATCCTTTTCCTTTCTTAAGAACTGTCCAAACCTCTATACTGCAGCGCCTTATTGCCGTTCGAAACCTACCGTAACCGTAGTCGGAACCGAAGTGTCTGAAAGCAAAGCGGTAAATGTTTCGGTCTGCTCTCCGATCATTAAAATCTGCGCCTTCTTATGAATCTTTGCAAACGCATCCGCGCCGATCTGCTGCAGATGATCTGCGTGTATGGTCAGTTTCTGCAGCTTTTTGCACTGATAAAATGCTTTTGGCTCTATCAAAACTACATTTGCCCCTACCGTAACCTCTTTCAGCTTATCCGAATCTGCAAACGCGCTCTCTGAGATCTGTGCCACCTGGTATTCCACTTCCTGGATCCGAACCGTTTCCGGTATGTTAACGACTGTTTGGTCCGATACAGATCCGGTGCAGACTGCCGTCTTTTTCTCCGTATCCAGAATCCGGTACATCAGACCATCCACAATCTGATCCGACGGCTGCGCGTCTGACCTGTCTACCACTAAATTTACCGGTTTTTTTACGTACCAGCACCGCTTTGCTGATTCTGCCGTAATGGAAGCCTGCGCAATCGGATACCTGCCGTACGGCTTATCATTGGAAGGGTCCGAACAGTAAAAAATCCCGTCCGTATAATCCGTCACAAGTATCGCATGAGGTTTGCGCGAATTATAAATGACAATTCCTTCCGGATGCTTGTCCAACAACCGTATCAGCTCATTTTTCGAAGAAAGCGTCTTATGCGCTACGCTAATTCCGGCTGCCGTAAAATTCCATTTTAATCCTGTCTTTTCCGCCCATGCATATTTCCGCACAGACTGTTCCGTAATCTGTCTCCAGTCTTTATTTCCTGAAAGCATTGCAGCTCTGCGAATCATCATCGCACTGGCAGTCAGTGTACAGACGTGTGCCTGAGACTGCTTCAAAAACACTTCATTATCATTTAATTCTGAAAATGTCACAGCTGTTTTTTGCGGTATATCTGCCGTATTTTCTGTATTCGTCTCCTGTGCCTGCCCCTGACTGACTGTCTCTGCTCTGCCTGCTATTGTCGGCAAAGATAAGTTCCATAAAAATGCAAAACACAAAATACACGCGGTTGCCTTTTTCATTTTCTGATTGTTTCTATGTATCTTACTTCTATGTATATCACTTTTATTTATATCACTTTTGTTTAAATCGCTTCTATGTATACCACTTGTATGAACAACTCTTTGCTGCGTATGCCTTTTTTCCATAACTCCTCCTGAATCCTTTTTTCCAGCATCTAATTCTAACGTTAAGGTCTGCACAGCAGACGCACAGACTTTTTTGGGCTGTTACAAATAGTTTACAGTAACTTGAAGCATATGACAAGTGGGTAATTGTAGAAAATGAAAAAATAGTTACTGTGAGGTAACCGTTCAGGTAGCAATGTCATTAACTTAAGCTTTTCATAGACAGACTTTGCGCCTGGTGGAATGGTTTTGCCGGCTGAAACATCCTCTGAAAGGACGTTAAAGGGGCGCTTTTAACGGAGGTGAAATCCAGCGCTTACGAAGACTTAGGCGCGAAGCCTTTGCTGAGCGTCTTAGTCGTAGTACCCAAGGGGCATGCTATTAGCGATTAGTTCACCGCAGTGTTGCCCCAGTCCGCTCAGAGGATGTTCCAGTCGGCAAAACCATTCCGCCAGGTGCAAAGTCGTTCGGGAATCCATTAAGTAAGTGACATTAGATATAAACAGTAACAAAAAATATTAAATTCCCTTAAATACAAACTCGAACTCCAGTTTGTGGCTCACATCGATCCGATACTCCGGATGCACTCTTGCACGCCAGCTATCGTCTCCGGCAACGCCAATCTGCGCCAAAGCCGCACGCACAACCGTATAATGCACGCCAGGAAGCTCATATGCATGGAGCGCATGTTCCATCTCATGCGGCGTATAAGGCAGTGCCGAAAAGTTCATCGCATCTCCTGCAAACAGCATGCCTCTGCCCCTCACATCGGTAACTGCAGCATAGCGCACACCCATCTTATTGCCGCATTCCTGCGGAACGAGATATTTTGCCAGATTATCTTTGACTCTGTTTTCATAGATGCCGAGCTTTGCTCCTTCTTTACGGTCCGCATACGTCTCTTCCGGCCCAAGTCCATACCATTTTACATGGTCATAATCTGCATTCAGCTTAAAGAGCATTCCAAACTCCGGCATATCCCCCAGTTCTTTCACCGGATCGTACGTCAGCTTTGTCCGCACCGCGCCGTCTCCATATACCGTGTACGATACTTCACACGTACTGTGCGGCGTCGTAGGCATATGGTATACAAACGTAACGGTAACCGTGTTGTCCCCTTCGGATACTTTGATCGGATTATCCGCAAACGCCGTATTGCATTCTTCATCTTTTTCAGCGTCGATATGTTTATGGCTGATATACATGCTTGCAATTTTCCACTGTGCATAACGCGCTGTCGCTAAACTGCCAAGATCGTTGTCCACCGGTGCGCGCCAGAAGTTTGGCATTGGAATTTTCTCGATCATTTCTTTGCCCGCATACCGATAAGACGCCAATCCGCCGTTTAACCTGGAAAACAGTACGTCAAAGCCTTCCCCCTTCACACCGATATTTAATTTTCCATGAATGACTCTCAGCGGTTTTTCACTCTTTTTCCATACAAATGGTTTCTGATAGATTTTCTGGCCAAATGCAACTTCATGTCCTGCCTTTGCCCAGCTGGTATCTTCTTTCAGACGGAAAGAGATCGTTACCGCACACTCCGCGTCTTCCTGATCTTTGAAAGGAAGTGCAAACTGTGCCTCTGACAGCGGAGCGACACTGACAGTCAGCTGCTTTTCTTCTGTTATCACACCGTCTTTTTGCAATACAGCCACGCATTGGTACGCATCCGTATTGACAAACAGATTTTTATTCACTACCGTGAATGTATCCGTATCAAATCGAACAGAAATATTCTGATAATTATATTTCACTTCCTGCATTTTCGGAGACGCATCCCGTTTACCGCCGTACACAATTCCATTGCCGCTGAAATTATAATCTGTCGGCCGTTCGCCGAAATCTCCGCCATATGCCTGAAACTCTTTCCCATAGCGATCCTTTTTCAAAATCGACTGATCGATATAGTCCCAGATAAAACCGCCCTGATACCGCGGCTGCGTATCTGTCAGATCTGTATATTTGTGCATTCCTCCACAGGAATTACCCATCGCATGTGTATACTCGCAGCAGATAAACGGCTTATCCGTATGCTCTTTCAAAAAGCTTTGGATCGCCTCTGCTGACGGATACATCTGACTTTCCATATCACTCGTGTCATTATAGCGGCGGTCATGGAACACGCCTTCATAATGTACGAGACGATACGGGTCCAGTTTGCGGAACAGCTGCGACATTTCATAAATGACCTTTCCGCCATAAGACTCATTGCCGCACGACCAGATCAGAATCGATGGATGGTTTTTATCACGCTGATAACAGGAATTGACACGGTCAAGCATCGCACCCATCCACTCTTCATGGTTTTCCGGCACAGCCATATGCGGCTCATCCAACCCCTGTTCCACTGCATCCCAGGAACCATGCGACTCCAGATTATTCTCTGCAATCATATACAGGCCATATTCATCACAAAGCTGATAAATTCTGGAATCATCCGGATAATGACAGGTACGGATCGCATTGATATTATTGCGTTTCATTGTAATAATATCGGTCAGGATTTCTTCATCCGATACCGCCCGTCCTGTTTTTGAAGAAAACTCATGACGGTTCACTCCTTTGAAAACAATCCGTTTTCCGTTGATGCACATCAGCCCGTCTTTCATTTCGAACCTTCGGAATCCGATTTTCTGAGGAATGACTTCAGTCAGATTCCCGGATTCATCATAGATCTCTAACAGCATATCATATAAGTACGGTGCTTCCGCACTCCAAAGCTCAGGATGTTCCACCGGATAAGAAAGATCTGTCTGCGCAGACAAGGATGCAGTCTCATCTACAATCGCCCGGCTGCCATCCGATACTTTCACATGCACCTTTCCTGTTCCCTGAACCTTTAGCGTCAGCTTAAGATCCGCATGAAGCAAATCCTGTGCAACGACCGGCTCCGTCTTTAAATCCCATACATGCGTCTTTGGAACTGTATATAAAAACACGCTTCGGTATATTCCTGAAAACCGATAAAAATCCTGATCTTCACACCAGCTGCCCGATGTCCATTTAAATACACTTGCAGCAAGCTTATTTTCCCCCTCTTTTAAATATGGCGTCAGTTCAAAATCTGCAGGCGTAAAGCTGTCCTCACTATACCCCACAAACTGTCCGTTCAGCCACAAAGCAATGCCGCTTTCCGCACCCTGAAAAGATATATAAACCGGACGATTGGCAAATCCCTGCGGCAGCGTAAAATATTTTACATAGCTGGCGGTAGGATTAAATTCTGACGGTATCTCATCTGTCCAGATTTCTTCTCTGCCGTCCCACGGATATTGTACATTTGCATACTGCGGGATATCGTATCCTTCCATCTGGATATGTGCCGGCACACGGATATCCGCCCACGGATGACAGTCATAATCCGGCTGTTCAAAGCCCGGTATCGTCTGCGCATAATTACGTGCATAATGAAACTTCCAGATACCATCCAGCGAGTAACGCAGACTCGTCTTCTTTGCCGCGGCTTCCTGCATGCTGGCATAACAGATATGGTCTGAATGCGCTTCCATCCTCCCCTCTGCAAAATACTGCGGGTTTTTTACCTGTTCATAATTAAATTCTGGCATAAAAATCCTCCTTCTCCTTTTCAAAACACGATATTCTAAACACTAAAGCGTCGTTCCCTTTTCTTCTTCCTTAATCTCCCAATGAATCAAAAATGTCAGAGCCGCACGCAGTACAATTATACCTGCTACGGTTCCGATCTCTTTCCATTCCCTTACCACAACCGTACGAAGTATCTCGCTGCCAAGCTTAAATTCCAGCCCCATTGCAAGTCCTTTTGCCAGCGCCAGCTTCGTTGCGGCCGAACGCCTGAGATAAAGGTAAAATCCCTGAAGTCCCGAAAAGATAATAATACCTACTCCGATAAATTCAAAAATTAAAATCGCAATTTCTACAATATGATGAAGTAACTCTTCCAACAACTGAATCATAATTTACCCCTGTCTGCATATCCCCATATGCCTGTGCACTCGTTTTCACCCTGATATTGATTTTCCGATCAATCCAGCTTTAAAATAAGCTCCAACACCCTGCGTGCACATGCAGCAATCTCTTCCCGTGTAATCAGCCCCTTCTCCAATGCTTCCAGCACGCGTTCCGGATATCCGGTGCCCATTTTTATATCATTGCCGGCTTTGATTTCTTTATAATGCTCCCCTTTTGTCCACCAGTCGGTCGTAATCACACCCTGATAGCCCCATTCTTCACGAAGAATACCATCCAGCAAATCTTTGCACTCAGACGCGCGATGTCCGTTAATCAGATTATACGATGTCATCAGTACCCAAGGCTGCGACCGCTTCACACAGATCTCAAATCCTTTCAGATAAATCTCACGCAATGCACGCTCGGATACACGGGAATCACTGTTTTTGCGGTTTGTTTCTTTGTTATTGCAGGCAAAATGCTTCACGGTAGCGCCTATGTTCTGTGACTGTATGCCTTCTACCATAGCAGCCGCAATCGTCCCCGTTAATACCGGATCTTCGGAATAATATTCAAAGTTTCTTCCGCAGAGCGGGCTTCTGTGAATATTCATCGCAGGAGCCAGCCAGATGGATAAGTTGTTTTCTTTTACTTCCATTGCCGCCGCGCAGCCTACTTCTCTGACTAACTGCGGGTTCCAGGTAGCGGCAAGCATTGTCGCACAAGGCCATGCCGTCGTATATACGCTGCATTCCGGCGCAATCCGAAGCCCTGCAGGCCCGTCCGCCGTCATCACGTTTGGCACGCCGTATTTTGCAAGATTCCCAAATCCAAATGTATTTGCTACGCCCAAATTCGGCTGTCCCCCAAGCAGTTCTATCAGCTCCGCATCTGAAAGCTGCGCCATAAACGCTTCCAGATCTGCCTTTTTATCAGCCACATCATCCAGCAGAATATTGTTTGTTTTTTCACATAGGTTATAACGTTCCACCTCACATACTTTTGGCGTTATGCCCTCTGTCTCTGCATCACTCCAGCCGAGTCCGTTTTCCATAAAATCATTTGGAGTTTTCTGCTGCATTTCTTCATAAGAGCCATCCGAAAGCATACGTTTGGACAGCTGCGACGGAGCTGCTTTTTGTGTCAGCTGTTCCGTAATCCGGTTCTCATCTGCGATATATACATAGTCAATCATTACCGCATCACGTACGGAGCTGCCTGCATAAAAGCAATACATGCCCTCTTCCAGTACATACGCAGATTTCGCTATTTTTCCGGTATCGTCAAATGACGCCATTGAGCTGATGTCAAAAGTAATCGTCATCACCTGCTTCTGCCCCGGTTGAAGCAAATCTGTCTTCTGATAAGCTGCCAGTTCTCTGGCCGGCTTGCCAAGCAGCCCTTGCGGCGCTCCATAATAAATCTGAACAACTTCTTTACCGCTGACGTCTCCAATATTTTCCACCGAAACGCCAACACAAATCTGCCCGTTCTTTTCTCCTGCCCAAAGTACATCAATCTGAAACTTCGTATAAGACAGTCCGAATCCAAACGGATAATTGACATGAATATCTTCATGCTTCATCGTTTCAAAATAACGGTATCCTACATAAATATCTTCGGTATATTCCACATAATCGATCGATGTATGAAACTCATCCGTAGACGGATAATCTTCCAGCTTTGCCGCAAACGTATCCGGCAGCTTGCCGGAAGGACTTTCCTCACCAAGCAGAATATCCGCCATTGCCAGACCGCCTTCCATGCCGCCCTGCCATGCTAATACTGCCGCCGGAATTTTATCATTATGTGCAAACCAGCTCGTATCTACCATACCGCCGACATTCAGCACAACAACTACATCCGCAAAATTGTCACAAACCGCGTCCACCATAGCCTGTTCCGCATTTGTCAGGCAATAATCGCTGTTTTCAAAAATCTTCTGGCTTAACTGCGCCTGTTCTATCTCCCCCGGAAACGCGCCATCGTAAATAACGCTTTTCCTATCCCAGCCTTCTCCGGAAAAACGGCTGATAACAATGACCGCCAGATCCGCCTGTTCCTTCGCTTCCGCTAACAGCTGCGCCGGAACTTCGGGTTCCACCGTCATCCCCGGAACTGCGCCGTTTTCATACTGTTTTTTCACATTTTGCTTATAAAACTGTGCCAGCGGCTCAAAAATCTCTGGTGCATTTTCTCTCTTGCTCAAGCCGTCATAAAGATGATACACATGGGAAACCGTTACATCCCCGCTGCCTCCTCCGCCTTTTACATAGTCAAATACACCTTTTCCAAACAGCGCCAGCCGCGTTCCCTTTTTCACCGGCAGCAATCCATTTTCATTTTTTAAGAGCACGATCCCCTCTCTGCCCGCCTGACGCGCCAATGCCAGATGAGACGGACATGCCGTAACCTTTGTCTGATTCTCTCCGAATGGTAAATTGGGCTGAAATCTTGCCCTTGTCCACTTTTTCATCCATATGCCTCCTAAAACTAAAAAAATAACGTAACAGTTCCTGCAATGCCCTGTTACATAAATGATATACTCTGATTATAACAGATTTTTATTGCTTTTCAAGCGAATCATTTTGTGAAAACAAATCATCTCTCGTGATGTTATTCAGCCATTTTCCGCTCCTATAATGCCGAATCACCCAGGGCCACTTCACAAACTCATCGGTACAGATGAAAAAATACACCCACATCACCGGAAGCTTTAAAACAAATGCTGTTAAAAATCCCAAAGGAACCGCATAGACCCACATATCAATCGTATCACAGATAAATCCAAACCGACTGTCTCCGCCTGCCCGAAAGACGCCTGCTATCAACGTCGTATTTACGGCCGCTCCCATAACATAATACGTATTGATAAGCAGCATATATTTTAAATAATGCATTGCCTGCTCGGTCAGCTGTGCATAGCTTAATACAATCGGTGATGCGGCTAAAATAATTGCCCCTCCGACAGCTCCGGCAAGAACTGTTAATTTCATCAGCTTTTTAGCCCCATCTCTGGCTTCTTCCAGCTTATTTTCTCCAATGATGTTTCCAAGCAAAATACCGCCTGCACTCGCCATTCCAAAGCATAGAATCGTCCCAAAATTTCTTACGACAATCACAAAAGAATTTGCGGCCACCGCATCTGTTCCCAAATGCCCGATAATGACAGAATACATAGAAAACGCCAGGCTCCAGCTGATATCATTCCCAAGCGCCGGAAGCGACAGCTTTACAAAGTCCGAAAACAGCGCTTTGTGCCTGATAAACAAATACCGAAAGTCCAGCCTGACCTCTTTGCTGAAAAACAACACGCCAAAACAGGCTGCCAATTCTATCATCCGTGACATAGAAGTCGCAATTGCCACACCCATAGCTCCCAGTTTTGGCGCTCCAAACAATCCAAATATAAAGACTGCATTCAGACATACATTGACAGAAAATGCCAGAACATTCATCACCGTACTGACTACGACCCTGCCGACGCTGCGAAGAACCGCCAGATATACTTCCGTAATTCCCCAGCATAAATAGCACAGGCTCATAGCTCTCAAATAAGATGCGCCTATTGCGATCAATTCCTGATCTGCTGTAAAAATACGCATCATCTGTCCAGGCAGAAACCATGCGGCGAATGCGAATATCATGGAAATACATATAGAAAAACGCAGTGCAATCCCTTCAATAACCTGCACTGCCTGCATATCGCCTTTCCCATAATACTGTGCGCAAAGCATCGTAGCCCCGGTACCAAGACCGTAAAATACCATAAAAAGAACACTGGCATACTGAGACGCCAAAGACACGGCAGAGATCGACGACTGGCCAACGTAATTCAGCATAATGACATCTGCGGAACTAACTGCCGCACTCAGTAAATTTTGAATGATAATTGGCAATACCAGTCTGAAAATCTGCCTGTAAAACGTATTTTTTTGTGTAACCCCCAAAACCTGCATCGTAAAACCTCACCAGTCTAAGAAACCGTAAGCGATTCCCCGTCTTTTGCATACAACACTTTTAACAGAATCGGCGTTAAAATGGACGATACAATAATCAGCAAAATGACTGAGGTAAAATACACAGGCGTCAGCAGTCCCGCCGAAAGTCCTTTCTGTGAGACAATTAACGCAACCTCGCCCCTTGTCATCATGCCAACGCCAATCTTCATGGCATCCAACCGCTGGAATTTACAAAGACGCGCCATCAGCCCACATCCGACAATCTTGGAAATCAGCCCTGTTGCCACAAAAGCCGCCGAAAAAATCAAAATCCCCACACTCACACTGTCTACATTCGTTTTTAATCCAATACTTGCAAAGAAAACCGGGCCAAACAGCATATAAGAATTCGTATCCATTTTTTCTGCTATGTACTCAGAATCACGGATGGAGCACAGAATAATGCCAGCCACATACGCGCCTGTAATATCCGCGATACCGAAATATTTTTCCGCAATATATGCCATCGCCAGGCAAAACGCCAATCCGGCTATCGGGATACGTCTCGTATGCGGATATTTTGTATCTATCAACTTGAAAACCTTATAGCTGATAAATCCAACCACAATGGCAAACGCAAAAAACAACACCGTATTGACCAGCACTGACATCGGATCTGATTCCGGATTTTTAAAGCCGATCACAAACGTCAGTACAATAATGCCTATTACATCGTCGATAATCGCCGCACTTAATATTGTCGTACCAACTTTGCCCTTTAATTTTCCCATTTCCTTTAACGATTCTACCGTGATGCTTACCGAAGTAGCCGTAAGAATCGTGCCGACAAATACCGCTTTATAAAATCCTTCGGATCCCCATGGCGCGGCTCCATAAAAAACCATATACAGCAGTGCGCCGCATATTAATGGAATAAATACGCCCGCACAGGCAATCAGCGCCGCTATCGGCCCTGTTTTCACAAGGTCTTTTAAGTCTGTCTCAAGACCTGCTGAAAACATAAGCAAAATAACTCCGATTTCAGCCATCTGAAGCAAAAAGTCTGACTGATTGACCCATCCTAAAATACTCGGCCCTATCAGAAGTCCCGCGACAATTTCTCCGACTACCTGAGGCGCCCGGCACTTTCTGGCTGCAATACCGCATAATTTTGCAGCAATGATAATAATAGCAAGATCTTTAAATACTAAATATGATTCCATGTTTCCGCCTCTTTCATTCGTATGTGATGTTCACTTCCAAATTTTATATCCGGTATTATTTTTTGTCAAGAAAGAATCAGGAAATAAGATTGCTATATGACAAAAAAACCGATATACTATATGCTATATATCCTATAGTATCTTAGATGTAATATCTTACGATTTGCTATCATTATCGTATAATAAGGAGTATTCAATGAAAAATTCATCCATTTACTACAGTGTCGGCCCGCTTTTATACTGCCCGGGCAACCGGGAGACCATCGCGCAATCCATTATTCAGCAATCATTTGGGGACCGCTTTTCCTTAGCGTTATGCCTGGAAGACACGATTAGCGATCAGCATGTAGCGCAAGCCGAACATTGTCTGGCAGCTTCCATCCAAAAAATTCACTGTGCTATGGAGCATACGTCATTTTATCTGCCGAAAATCTTTATCCGGGTACGGCGCCCGCAACAGATTTTACATATGATTGCCCTGCTTGGCGACAGCAGACATCTTATCTGTGGGTTTATTCTTCCAAAATTTGCGCCGGAAACTGCGGATGCCTACATACAGGCAGTGATTACTGCCAGCGAACAGTCCGGCCAGTCATTCTACCTGATGCCGATTTATGAAAGCTCCTGCATCATAGATCTCCGCACCCGGTTTGATATTCTCTACGGATTAAAAGAAAAGCTCTCCGCAGTCGAAGAGCATGTACTGAATATCCGTGTCGGCGGAAATGATTTGTGCCACCTGTTTTCCTTTCGGCGCCATGAGAATGAATCTATCCATAAAATCCGGCCGGTTTCCGATATTTTTTCTGACATTCTGACCGTTTACGGCATGGATTACGTCGTATCCGGACCGGTTTGGGAATATTATAACGGAAACGGCTGGAAGGATGGCCTGATCCATGAGCTTGCAGATGATAAACTATGCGGATTCATCGGTAAAACCGTCATCCATCCAAACCAGATTGATGTTGTAAATCGTGCATACCGTGTGACACAGAAAGATTATCTCGATGCGTGCAGCATTTTAAACTGGGACAGCGCGTCTGTCCGTGACGTGTCTGCCAATCTCGCCGGAGAACGCATGAATGAGAAAAAAACACATACAAACTGGGCAAGGCAGACTCTTTTTATGGCAGAAGCATTCGGAATCTCTTCATCTGATGCATCCGGCTCTTTTTAAGGAATATGTAAAATCAGCCGGAAGATAAACACTCCGTCATTATTTTTAAAATCGTATTCTCCATGGTATTTCTCCGCAGCCCTGACAATGCTGAGCACACCGATACCTCCTGTGAACTCCGGCTTCGGCTCTCCATTTTTCATCTCGGTATCGATCGTGCACGTGTTGCTGCAGAAAATAACCAGTTTTTGTTTCTTTCTTTTCATCATTAAATGAATCAGACAATGACTGTGCGGCTGCTGCTTTTTTACTTCCATACAACCATAAATGGCATTTTCATATGCATTTGCCAGGATTGTTACCAGATCGATATTCGCAATCGTAAGATTCTGACCCACATCTACATCCATCGTCACTTTAATCTGTTCCTGCCTTGCCCTTCTTGTATATGCCAAAAGAATGTTGTTTACGGCCGTATTGGTGCAAATCACCTCAGCGCCGCCTTGCTCTGTCTCTTTTTGGTATTCTTTTAAATACTGCAGCAGCTCTTCGTTTTGTCCCAGGCGGGCATATTCGGCAATTACCGCATTGTGATGACGCACATCGTGCCGGATTTGCCTGCCGGACTCCACAAATTCTTCCTGCAGCTGCATATTTCGCTCAAGCAGCCTTTGATTCATTTTTATCAGCTGGTTTTCCCGCTGATACTCCTTCTCTTTTCCAATATGCAGGTAAAGACGAAACACCAAAAGCTGCAAAGATCCTGTCAGAAAAAAATTCACACAAATCTGAAACAGACGATAAGGCGTCTGCGTTGGAATATCCGGCTTCATAATAAACCCTATCCCAAACAAAATGCTGAGAATCAAAACCGCCACACTAAAATGATCCAATTCATTTTCCACATAAGAATTAAATGCCCGGATCGAGTTTTTTACATATTTTTCGATCAAGAATGCTAATGACATAATCAGTACGATACGGATGATAAGATCGGCCCACCGATTGCTGTTAAAAAATAAAATCGAAGCTTCAATTCCACCGATTAAAAATACAGCCAGCAGATAAAAAGTAAGCGCAAGCTTGTACATCGATAAAAAAACCGTATCACTGCTCATAAAGACAGAAAATATTGCAAAGGACATAAACATGGCGAATGCCACCATTCTCACACAGCTCTCCCAGTCCATCACATACCAAATACAAGCGGCTGCAAGCAAACAAGCACAAAAACTTCCATAATAGATCACTGTCTTTTTTCTGCAAAAACGTGGCTCACTCATAAGTGAAAACAACAAAATCGTCCCTGCAAGACTGATCGAAAAACGAAGAAATGCAAAATACACAGAACCGCCTAACATTTTCTTTTATCCTCCCTGGTTATTTTAATAAAAAATATGATAACAAAAAATATTATAACAAAAAATCAGTCGTTTCCCACTAAGCAGCGCAATCCGCACTTTTTTTGGTATATTTTGCAGCTCTGTTCATCCCTGCGTCATACATCTCCCATCTTTTTTATCAGTCCGCAGCATTTATAATGCTGCAGCGGGTAATACGCAATTGGGACATGTTTTTCTTCTGCCAGCCGAAAAATATGCCGCAGCGCCAAATCTTCCTTCCAGCGTTTATCTACCAGCACTTTCCAGGGAACACGTCGTAACAGCACTCTTGTCGTTTCTCCGATTCCCGGTTTGATGAAATGAATATCTGCAATCTGAAACGATTCTGCGATATTTTTTACATCATCCATTCCTGTTCCCTGCACAGCTTTCCTGTTGTCTTTGGCTTGGGCTTTGGCATAAACTTCATTTCCCACTTCTGAAAAATGCGCTTCTATCTCATGGATAAAAGCATATGACAAATCAGCCTTTTCTAATTGTTCATAGTAAACAGCCCCATGAAAATCTTTTTCTCCAATAATATCACTTCTTAAAAAAGTCCGGCTGATAAGACCGGATACGGTACAATTCAGACATGAGCTTGGAATAAGCAGATCGTCATGTGTCCCGCATAATTGTGTCACATTGGCCGGATCCGCTAACACAGCAATCTCCGCTGATACGCCCTCATAAGCGGCAGCTTCTTTTTGCAGCTCCTTGAAAATCGCGCCTTTCCCAATCCATCCGTCTACAAACAACAACTGCTGCGGCTGGTAGCGTTTTAACAAATACTGCATCGCATTTTTATCAATGCCCCTTCCCCGTATAATCGAAATGGCATAATGCGGCAAATCCAGATGTAAGCGTTGTTTCATATAGCGTTTTAACAAGATGCCAATTGGAATGCCTGCCCGCGCCAGAGAAACCAGCGCCGTTTCCCGCCCCCTTACCTGCACAATCTTCTCCGCAAGTCTGGCTGTTGCAGCCGCCGTCTGCGCCGCATACATCTGCAGCGACTCTTGATATACCTGCATATATTTTTCAGTCGGAACATATTCCACCGGCAGCATTTCACAATAATGCCTGCCGGACTGTATGAGTCGTTCTCTCTCCTTTGTGGACTGCGGCTGTACCATACCTGTAATATCTTTCAGCAACAGTATCACATCTTCTTCTAAATAAGAACTACGCAAGCTAACACCACCTTACTACATATATTTTATCATTATAAAACGCGGCAGCCTGTACAAGCGCATCTACGCCTCTGCGCTGCAAACAGGACGCATCCGTTAGAATCAGCGCCAAATCATACTTGCCGATATCATAAAGAAATGTCCGTCTGTCCGTCTCATAAAGACTTGGCAGCTCATACCGTTCATGCAGTGGATAATCCGCCTCCTGATACACTTCGATCGGACTTCTCGTCGTAGCATGGAACCGTACGTATGCACCGCTTTTTGCGATCTGATCTGCAGCATACAGCGCCGGATACATAAATTCCTCCGTACCCAGTACCAGAATCCTTCCTTTTAACTCCTGATGCAGCCTTTTGTCTATCTTATGCCACAAATCGTCACATGCCTTTTGATAGGAGTTTGCAAATACCAGCCTTCTGGCGTTTACACAGCCTTCCACACTCCATTCTTTTACTGTCACAGCGGTCTTACTGCCGTTTCCGCTCGTATCTTTTTTCGTATCGCATCTGCTGTACGCCAAATCCTCCTTCTTGAAAGGATTCGATGTCAGCATCATATTCCGGTAACGTCCTCTGGATAACTGTTTCTGCAAAGCTTTCTCATAATCCCTATGCTCCGTTTTCACCAGATAACACAGATCGATACCGATCCTTTGATAAATGTTTTGCGCTTCGCTGTCCATACCATTTAATATGGAAGCGACTGTGTATTTTGCATGTCTGGGATAGACCTGATCGAGCGTCTGTACAAGATTACGAATTGTATTTCCCGTCGTCACCTCATCCTCTACAAATACTACATCGTCAATCTTTGGCATAATATGGTCCAAATCCTGTCTGACCAAACGCTGTTGCGTAGCATGACTATGCTCTTCGGAAAAATAAAGATACTGCGCTCCTGCGATCTCTTCCCGCGTCGTCTGTATGTAATAAGCGCCTAATTTTATTGCCACAGCCGTACCAATGGCCGTAGCTGTTTCCGCGAATCCAATTACAAGTGTTTTTTCTCCGTCAAATCTTTTTTCCAGGCGTTCTGCCAGCTGTGCAAACATCTCAAGCGCCTGGTCCGGCTGTACCGGTATATGTTTGCCCTGTAAGCGATTCACGACTAAATAATTTCTTTTTTTGTTATGTTCTCTTTTCGCGATTCGAATCAAATCTGTATATTCATCGATCATACTTTCTGCTCCATTTCTTATATTTATCTAAGGAACTGTTCAGAAATAACTTTTAAAGCAATATTAAAAGTTATTTCTGAACAGTTCCTGACACACTCTCATTTATTGTATACGAATACGTATAGATTTCAACCAATTCTACGGAAAAGTTCATAAAAAATATTTGACACAACTCCCCATTTGCTCTAACATAAATAATAAAAAATACAAAGGAGCATCCTCGTATGTTAAATTTAAATGAAAAAATGGTCACACTCGGCACGCAGCGCTCCGTCATTCGTGAGCTGTTTGAATTTGGTAAAATGAAAGCTGCTGAAATCGGCGCAGAAAACGTATTTGATTTCTCCATCGGAAATCCCAGCGTCCCTGCCCCGGCAAGCATCAACGAAACTGCTGTGAAAATGCTCTCAGAAATGGATCCGGTTCTGCTCCACGGATATACAAGCGCACAGGGCGACGCAGGTGTACGCTCCCTGCTGGCAGATTCCGTCAACCGCCGCTTCCATACTGCATATACCGCTGATAATTTCTATATGTCCACCGGAGCTGCCGCTGCTTTGTGCTGCTGTTTCCACGGACTATGCAACCGAGGCGATGAAGTTATCATTTTTGCCCCTTATTTTCCGGAATATACGGTATTTGTAGAAGGCGCGGGAGCAAAGCCTGTCATTGTTCCTGCTGACACTGAAGCGTTTCAGATCGATTTTGACGCCCTGGAACAGGCGATCACGCCGAATACAAAAGCGGTCATCGTCAATTCACCGAATAACCCTTCAGGAGCTGTCTATTCCGCCGAAACGATCCAAAAACTGTCTTCCGTTTTAGAGGCAAAATCAAAACAATACGGACATACGATCTTTTTAATATCCGATGAACCTTACCGGGAAATTGTATTTTCCGGCATAAATGTACCGTTTTTGCCGGATTATTACCACAATACGCTTGTGAGCTATTCCTGGTCCAAATCATTATCTTTACCGGGAGAACGAATGGGCTATGTACTTGTTCCTGCTTCCGTGGATGATTTTGCACAAGTGTACGCTGCCATCGCCGGGGCTGGACGCTCGCTTGGCTATGTTAACGCTCCAAGCCTGTTCCAGCGGGTATGCGCAGCCTGTGCAGATGAAACTTCTGATATTTCTGTATATGAAACAAATAAGAACCTTTTATTAAACAGCCTGCGCGAAATGGGCTATCACGTTGTCGAACCGGGCGGCACCTTCTATATGTTCCCGCGTTCTCTCGAACAGGACGACACTGCTTTTGCAGAACGCGCCAAAGCACATAATCTGCTGATCGTACCCGGATGCGGATTCGGGTGTCCCGGACATGTACGGATCTCTTATTGTGTGCCAACAGAACGGATTGAGAAATCGCTGCCTGCATTTGAAGCGTTAGCGAACGAATACCGTTAATTTTTCATCCCGGCAAATCCGACGCTTTGCCCTTAAATTCATATTTTGGTAAAAAGCACAGCAAAAACGCCCTTAGCCGTAAGTTCTACCCACAGCTAAGGGCGTTTCTAATTTTATTATTTACATCATTTCTTTTAATCTGCAAGCGCAGCCGTAATAATCGCCATCGAATATACCTCCGACGCATTACACCCTCTGGAAAGGTCATTAATCGGCGCATTCAGTCCAAGCAGAATCGGGCCGTAAGCTTCAAAATGCCCTAAACGCTGTGCAATTTTGTATCCGATGTTACCTGCGCTGATGTCCGGGAAAATAAAGGTATTGGCATGTCCTGCCACTTCTGATTCCGGGCACTTTGTACGTGCAACACGTACAGATACCGCTGCATCAAACTGCAGTTCTCCTTCGATCGGCAAATCCGGATATTTTGCCTTTGCCTTCTGCGCTGCATTGCGCATCTTATCTACGTCTTCCCCTTCACCGGAACCAAACGTAGAATAGCTTAAAAATGCTATCTGTGGATCGATACCGAAAATCTTTGCGCATTTTGCAGTCTCTCCTGCGATTTCAACGAGCTGATCTTCAGTCGGTTTAATATTAATTGCGCAATCGCCCATTGCCAGCACTTCATTATCACCCGTTGCAGAAGGACGAACAAGAATAAAGCAGGAAGATACAATACTATTTCCAGGTTTCGTCTTTATCAGCTGCAATGCCGGACGCACCGTATCTGCCGTTGAATAAGTAGCTCCGCCCAGCAATGCATCCGCCAGACCCATTTTTACAAGCATCGCGCCAAAATAATTTGTCTGTGCTAACGTCTTTCTGGCCTGCTCCGGCGTCACACCTTTCGATTTACGCAGTTCACAGAACATGTCCACCATAGCGTCCATATCCTTATATTTTTTCGGATCAATAATTTCCGCACCTCGAATATTAAATCCGCTGTCTTCTGCCGATGCAATAATTTCATCTTCATCCCCGACTAAAATCGGATGTAGGAAGTAGCTTGCCAGCAATCTGGACGCAGCCTCCAAAATACGCGGATCATTTCCTTCTGTAAAAACAATTTTTTTCGGACTCTTTTTTAAGATGTTTATCATCTGCCCAAAACCAAACATAAAACTCTCCTCCTGATTCCTTTTTCTCATATTCGATACGAATTACATTTTCTTCCATTTCTATTAAAACACTATCTAAAAGAGAAATCAATCCTTAATTTTTTATGTTTTCGATTCAAAACATAGCATGTTGCTGTTCTCACCCAATGTAACTTACTTCATGGATTCCCGAACGGCTCTGCGCCTGGCATTCTCATTCATCCGCAGGATCTTTCATTTTTCCATATGCAACCGCTATAAAACCGGTTTGTTTTAACGCATCCGCTTTCCATATTTGTTCGCGCTTCTGCTTTAAATCCATGCTCTGGTCCGTCAGCTGCCATGCGTCCAAAAGCTTAATAGAAACAGAAGTCGCATGAATCTTTAGACGGCTTTGATCGTTGGAAAGAAAATCGTATAAAATATCTCCTTCGCGATCCGTTTCTTCTGACAGCATAAAATTTCCTTCATTTTGCCGCTTCTGTATCCGTGTCGTCACCTGAATGGACTGCTTTGCAGGAATCGTAACGGTTGCTCTTGCATAAACAACCCTCGTTTCACCAAACAGCCGTTCAAAAATCTCAGTTAACTCCGTACTTTGATAACGCTGTATCAGGCTGTCATAGAACCGTTCTTCTTCACTCATCATTGTGAGCACACGAAAAGCTGCGTCTTCCTTCATATATTCCGGCAGCTGTGCCGCAAACATATTTTGTTCATAATCCTGTCTCAGCTTTCTTGCCGCATCGTTGCTGCATAAGCGCAAAGCATTGGCATAAGTCATCTCCTGTTTTATCATTTCATATTGTATGCCATCCAGTTTTTCCTCACAGTCCAGATTTGTATAATAGGCCGGCTGCGGATCGCCATCTTGTTCTCCTGTTACGATCAGCATCAGTTTTTTCTGCTCTCCCGGAATAAAAAAGCAATAATTTGAGCTTCCATCTTCTTTTGCAAAAGAATGATCGAATCCATAAGTAAGTACATCTGCATCTGTCCCTTGCACTGTAACGCCGATCACACCCGGCTGATTTGTATCGATTGTCCCTTCCTGCATATGGATATCCGAAAATGTATAAACAAGAACTTTTTTGTTCCAGTCCGCTTCTTTCGTTAACGCCTGTTCCTGATAATCCGTCTGCTCATTAAAAATCTGCTCATAATCTTTTACAGAGGATGTCTTTTCCATATCTGCATTTTGGTATGCGTTAATACTTTCACCCATACTGTATTCTGTCTCTATCTGATATTCTTCCTGATATTCTTCCTGATATTCTCCCTCATATTCTTCCTGATATTCCCCCTGATGCTCCTCTTTTTGGCTTTTGATCTGTAAAATGTCCTGATCCATCTCATAGGCGCGATTCATTGTTGCCGCAAACGGATATATCACCTGTAGTGTCTTATCATGCTTCGATGTATTTTTGATCGTATAAACATCTGTCACCTGCAAAAGCGGCTGTATGCCATTCTCTGTACTTACCGTTTGAATGACCCCTTTGAGGCTGCGGCTTACTTTTAGTTTCTGTGTATCTCCGGTTGCTGTCAAAGGAAAAACCGGCCCCTCATACGCGTCATAACGGATAGGAAGCTGCTGCTTATTTTCTGCCGCGTCTTTTTTCTCACTTCCTTCCTCGCTGTCAGACTGGTTCGCACCTTCTGCCAAACCATCACTCTCATCTTTTTGTGCCGCATCATCCATTGCTATATCCATCTCACTGTCATATGATTCCTCATTCCGATTCGTCTCCTCCAGTTCGGCCCCTCCGTCAAAACTGCCGCTCATATCCATGTCTTTCGATGAATTTGTCTGCACATAATTGCTTATGATATACCCCGCACTGCCAAAAACGATACATAAACACGCAACAACTGGCAGATACTTTAAATATCCATTCAGTTTTTCCACTTTTATTTTCTGATACCAAAGCGGTTTCCTGATATTTTCAGGATCCGCACGATCATCAGCGTTTCTATGAATGCGATATTTATCTGTATTTGCATCAACATTTGTGACTGTATTTATATTTTCATTTTCTTCATGATTCGTATCCTGTTTCGTTATCTGATTCTGTGTCTGTATCTGATTCTGCGTCTGTGCAGTTTGCACGTATAATTTTTGGCGTTCATCATCCGGCTGTTCCTTTGCAGCCTCCAGGATGATTTCCTCTGAAATCTGCCCCATGATTTGAAACAGCCGTTCTCCAGCATTTTCTGTCATACAACAATCCCTTCCTTTTCTAAAAAAGCCTTCAATTTACCTCTGCTTCTCATCAAAGATGATTTCACCTTGCTCTCACTCATACGGTAATGCTGTGCAATCTGGCGTACGCTATCTGCATACCAGTACCGGCGCACAAAAATAATTCTGGCGTCCTTAGAAAGTTCTGTGAGAAACCGGCTAATTGCATCTGTAATCACAATCGTATCCGTACGTGTATCCTCTGTACCAAAGTCTGAGATGCATTCCTCAAGCTCTTCATAGATCACATCGATACTTCCTCCGCCCCGCTTGGATGCTCTGCTTTTCCGATAACGGTCTAAGGACAGATTTCGCGTGATTTTCCCTAAAAATGCCTGAAAAAATTCCGGCCGTTTTGGCGGAATAACGGTCCATGTCTTAAACCACGTATCATTGACGCATTCTTTGGAATCCTCCTCATTTTTCAATATATTATGCGCGATGTAATAACAAAAAGAGCCATATTTTTGATTCGTCTGCCGAAGCGCCTCCTCATCTCTCTGCCAGTATAGTTCAATTATTTTTTCATCCTCCATATGTATCTCCCTTTATATTAATAACGCTCCTTATAAAAATAACGTAATTTTTATCTGTTCCGTTGCAGGTAATGGCAGACAACCATAAAAAAACTCCTGTCCTGTACGCCTCTTTCCTTTTCTGCCGTACACAACAGAAGCTTTTTTGCCACTGCTATAGCTCTAGAGCATTTATAAGCATTTCCACCGTATTATCATCCGGAAGCATAATCACACGCCCTGCATCCTCTGTCTGATGATCCTCCTCCAATAACTGGAACCTTGTCTCTACCCAAATTGCCTGATCTGCGCAAAACCCCTGCGGATGCAGCGTATCCCCAAGCATAATCTGCACATTGCCAAATACAAACATATATGGCGACAAAAAGATTCGCATATTTGTATATTTTCCAACTGCTTTCATATAGGCGGCAGACAACATATTTGCAAATTCTGTTACTGCTGAAAAAGCAATTTCATTTTGATACAACTGCTCCCCTTCATACGGTTTACCCGTCATTTTATCTACCACATCGTATACAAAGGAACGGTTTAAAATGAACAGTACCAAACCACGCATCGGTTCTGCGAAATGCATCCAAATTCCTGCATCATCTTCTCCAATATGCGTAAGCAACGTCTGATCTGACACTTCGGTTACAGGAATTACATTTGGTGAAGCCAGCTCTATCCGAACGCCAAGCAGCCTGCCAATCGTAACACTTGCCATGCCCACTCCCACATTGCCAAGCTCATAAAGAACATCCTGCACATCCTCATCCAGTTTTCCATCCCGGCCAAACAACTCCATGATCTTCCCTCCGCTTACCTATTGTCTGTAACTTTCCCGGTTTCTTAAACGCCAAGCGCTTTGTTCACAATTTTGATAAATTCCTTTTCATCAAATGGTTTCACAATAAAATCTTTTGCTCCGGCTTTTAAAGCGTCCATAATAATCAACTCCTGACCAATTGCCGAATTGATTACAATCGACGCCTGCGGATCGATTTCCAGCAGCTTTTTTAATAATGTCAAATCTGTATTATCCGGAAGCGTAATATCTAACAGGGTCAAATCCGGCTTATTCTCCTGAAAAGCTTCCAATGCACCGGCAGCAGTCGTAGCTTCTATAATATTGTCATATCCGCCATTTTGTAAAGCTTTTTTTGTAATGACTCTGGCGAACTTTGCATCATCAACGATCAGAATCAGCTTTTCCATATGTGAATCCTCCCACTTCTTCGCATTTTATTTGCTCTGCTCTTCCTGTCTGCGCACACTGATTTCCTTTGGCTCTTCTTCCAAACACCGCTCATATTCGGAAACGGGCATCGGACGGTAAAAATAAAACCCCTGTGCATTCCTGCAGCCGATGGACAATAAAAACTCTGCCTGCTCAATCGTTTCCACACCTTCTACAATCACTTCCAATCCGAGCCGGTTTGCCATTTCTACAACAGAATGTAATATAACATTTCCACGCCTGTCATCCGAAGACGGTGGAAGAAATTTTAAATCTATCTTTAATACATCTACCGGAATTTCCCGTAAAGAATTCAAAGAAGAATAACCGCTTCCAAAATCATCCATCATAACATTAAAATGATTTTCCTGCAGCAGTTTGGCCAGGTTATACAACTGCATATTATCTGATACAAATGCACTCTCTGTCAGTTCAAAAGCGATCAGTTCATGCGGCACTTCAAATTCTGCCACACATTCTTTAATCTGTTCCAGTAAATTCGGATTATACAAATCTGTTCTGGATACATTGACCGAAATCGGATATACTTTTTTTCCTTCATCCAGCCATCTGCGTATCATCTGGCAAGTTGTACGAAGCACAAAATAATCAAGTTCCGAAATAAAACCATTTTTTTCAAACACCGGAATAAATTCACCGGGAGATATGATTCCCTGCGACGGATGAATCCAGCGGACAAGCGCTTCCGAACCGATAATTTTTCCCGTATCCATCTCACATTTTGGCTGCAAATACACCTGAAACTGATTCGTCTCCAACGCTTTTTTCATTTCTGATATAATAATCTGCTCCGCAATTTCTTTTTTGCGTATCACACTGTCATAATAGGCAATATGATTCATATAACTGTTTTTTACCGTTCGCTGTGCGGATGCTGCCCGATCCATTAATGTAGAAACAGACGTTTGCGCGTCCCGATCCTCTTCACACGTAACATAGACTCCAAAAGACATAATCATATCAAATTTAATCGGATATGCATGAAGAGACGTCTGTATAAAATCAATGATTTCCTGTATGCTGCCGGCTTCTGCCGGCATACAAACGCAAAACATATCAGAGGATATTCTGCAATAGGTACTCGTTTCCAATATCGGCCCGGCCCATTCCTGAATCTTTACACCGATATAACGCAGAATATTATCTCCTTCTTTCGTCCCATACATTTGATTGATGATCCGAAACTTATCAATATCCATCCGAATAAAGGCATAGCTTTGTTCCGGATGTGACTGAAGCATTTTTTCCGTCATCTGTACAAAGCTGTCCAAATTCGGCATATGCGTCAGCGGATCTTTCGCAAGCAAAAATTTTAGCTTCTGGACAGTCTCCAACTCCTGCTCTGCATTTGTAAACGTAATCAATACCCGTTCTTTTTCCCCGTTAGCATCTGCATAACAGACCAGACTGACCCGATACCATTCATATGCATGTGCTTTTACATAAAACCTCGCATCTATACTCCGGCTATCCCCTGCCTTTAAATCAGAAAAGTCAAAAAATGCCTGCAGCGGCGCAATATCATCCCTTAAAACGACCCGCTTATAATTCCTGTCATAATTATTTTTCTCATTTTGCCAGTCTCCATATACATGCCGGCGCTGTGCAGGATCTATGTAACATTGCTTTGTCTTAAAATTATATTCTACGATAAAGGAATGTGTATGTTCCAGTATTCTGCTGTCCCTTAACAGCTCCGCCTCGTTCCAGCGGCTCTGATTTACTGACTGCAGATTTTCATGACTTTCCTGATCTATCTTCATGCTTTATCCTCCTCGTACATGGTCAAATTGTTTCTCATTTATGCAAAATAGATATTGCGGACTTAAAAAACAATTTTCTTTTTGGTAATAACATATAACAAGTTTAGCACCTGAGCATAGCAATGTCAATAATTACGATGCTTTATTTCAGAAATGAAGGGAAATGTAACTTTTTTAGATAGAATGTTGCATGTTGGATTCCCGGACGCAGGGGATGGGAGTTGTCTGGTTTTTTTGGCTCCTCGGACGCCGGATGATGGGAGCTGTCCGGTCTGCTTGTTCCTGTTCCAGAATGCAAGAAGCTCTAAGCATTCTGCATTTATGTTCTAACAACCGGACGGACGCAACACCTAGTTCGCCCTGGCTAAACGCCAGCAGCTAAAGGTGTCGCTTGGCTTCGCCCCTGGTTTTCAAGCAGAATACTAAGAGCTTCTAACATTCTTCCAACGTCACAAGCAGACCGGACAGCTCCCATCATCCGACTGTTTATTTAAGCCGTTACATACTTATATCATATACGAACCCATTCTGTCTGAAATTCAAATATTATCAGCTGTTTTGATTTGACTCTTTTTAGAAATAACTTAAACAGTTAGCAGGATAGCAGTCTAACAAAAAAGATAGTAAATTTACTGGTTATTTTAAATTGTTTAAAAAATCCAATAGGCGGTCACGAACCCTGATATAAACGTTGTATATAAGAGATCAATACAACGTGCAATGTTATCAAAAACCAGCAGGGAGAGGGGATTTGCGCGGTTTTCCTGTGGCTTTGGAAGAATGTTAGAAGCTCTTAGTATTCTGCTTGAAAACCAGGGGCGAAGCCAAGCGACACCTTTAGCTGCTGGCGTTTAGCCAGGGCGAACTAGGTGTTGCGTCCGTCCGGTTGTTAGAATGTAAATGCAGAATGCTTAGAACTTCTTACATTCTGGAACGGTCACAGGAAAACCGCGCAAATCCCCTCTCCCTGCGTCCGGGAATCCAACATGCAACATTCTATCTAAATCCGTTGCATATAAGCGGAAGAACCTATATTATGTTGAATTCCAGTCATTTAAATTTCATTATTTAAAACGAGCGTACTATATAAAAAAAGTATATCGCAATTTTTAAAATCAACAAACCGTCCCAAAATCTCCGGCTGGATATATCGAATATCGACAAGTGTTATTTGCGAATATCCGCTGATGAATAGCGGTGCGAGTGATGATCCAAATGAATCACGAAAAATTACAAGCTTTTTCGGCTTCTCATTCTTTTTTTGATTTTTTATGCAGCTGACTTTTGGATTTTTTATCGTCAGAAGAGACAATGGGCCTGATAAATATATTTCATATGGGTCTTTGCCTGCTGCCTTTTGCATATCATATACCGATATCTCCTTTTCATTCTGCCAGTCGTATACCTTGCATTGGTCAATGGCGTTTCCGGTTAAATAATATAGACAATCCGGTGATGCGCGAAGTGCGGATTGCCCATAGTAAGCGCCATAAAATTGCCGTGTAAGCAAATGTGTCGTGTAGTCTTCATCCAAAACTGTACCCATATGTTCCGCCAGCCGCTTTGCGATATCTGTAATTTTTTCCTGCCGCCAATGTGGATCGGTCTTATAATAATCCCCGATCTCTAAAAGATCTGATATTTTAATATACTCTGCAAACTGCGTCTCCTGCCGCATCCGGTTTTCAAACTCCTCATAGTCCATGGAAAGGCGCCGGCTTTCTTTTGCAAGGAAACAATTTTTGTCTGGTATGACTGACAGATACACATGATTTTCTTCTGTTAAATAGTTTCTGCAAATAGATGCAAACTGTTCTGCAGCTTGTTTTAGCAACTCTTTTTGCATCGGATACTCCATAACGGCAAGATATCCATGATAACGGTATATCCGATGATGATCCTGCAAATGAAATACATTTGCCGCAGTCCATGCTTTTATCTTACGCAGCCGTTCACGAAAGGGAAATGTGTCCAGAGCATAAGCTTCAAAATCTTCCATATATCGGCCGCTTCTTACAGTATCCGCCGTTAATTTCGGTTTTACTGCCAGATAACGGCGTTCACTGTAGGAATATTCAGGTTTCGCGATCAACACGCATGTTAAAAATGCTGCAGATAAAAATAATACGGCTAATATACATATCATAAAGCGCTGTTTTTTCATATCAAATTCTCCTCTGGAATTTCCAGGGTTTCCGATAAAATATGTGTAAATACGATACTAAGGAATTATGAAAAAATAACTTTGAAAAAATAACTTTGAAAAAATAACTTTGCAATTTACTTGTCTTTTTAAAGTTATTTTTTCACCGTTTCTAAAATCTGAAATACAAAAACGGATGGAAAGAACTGTCGACAAGATACGCACTGATTACGATCATCAGCGCCAATAATGCTGCCGGTTCTATCCAGGCTGCCGTCTTTTTGACGGCCGGATAACTTTTCATCATGCTCTGTATATTGCGTGTAAAAGGAATTGTGCACAATATTGCAGACGCCAGTATGACGCCAAAGCTGCGCAGGTAATACAATGTTTCTTTTGTCACAAACGCAATCCCACCCACACCAAACAGACCGCCAATATCACAAACCGCCTGCGTTAGATTTTGCGCATGAAAGATTACAAAACTAATGATGATAAAAAACAGAAAATAAATATGTGAAAAAATTCCTTTCTTTTTCATAAAAAGCTTTTCGGCGCTAATAAGAACTGCAAAGAATAATCCCCATATCATAAAATTCCATTCTGCGCCATGCCACAATCCAGTCAATAGCCAGACAATAAAAATATAAATCATCTGACGCATACGGCCATTCCGGTTGCCGCCAAGCGGAATATATACATAATCTCGAAACCAGGATCCAAGCGACATATGCCATCGCCGCCAAAATTCTGTCATACTTGCGGAAATAAAAGGAGCATTAAAATTTTGTGGAAAATGAAATCCAAATATTTTTCCAAGACCTACAGCCATATCACTATAACCGGAAAAATCAAAATAAATATATAGCGAACAACTAATTCCATATATCCAATAGAACAGTACAGATTTTTCCTCTGAACTGCGAAAAATACTGCATAGCTGTCCAAGCTGATCTGCTAATAATACCTTTTTGGCCAGTCCTGTCACAAAACAGCGTATCCCTTGCGCAGCCATCGTTAAAGATGTTCGTCTCCTTTTTCCTGTCTCTGGATCCGGTCCAAGCTGATCTGCGATATCTGCATACCGGACGATTGGCCCTGCAATCAGCTGCGGAAACATCGTAATATAAACAGCCAGATTCAAAATATTTTTCTGCGCCTGCTCTCCTCTGTACACATCCACTGTATAACTAATCATCTGAAATGTATAAAAACTAATTCCAACAGGAAGAGACACTTGCAACAGCGGAAGTTTCATTCCCATCATTTGATTTATATTCTTTAACACAAAATTCGCATATTTAAAATACAACAAAAAAGACAAGCTGACGCAAATCGACAAGAAGCTCCATATCCGCCCGGATGACGCATGTTTATATTTTTCAACAAGCAGTCCAAAACCATAACCGCTTAAAATGCTGATTCCCATAAAAAGTACATTGTGTGGTTCTCCCCAGGCGTAAAAAAACAGACTGCAAAAAAGCAAAACTGCATTTTGACAACATGCCGGGACAAAAAAATACATCGCTACCGTAATTGGCAAAAAATAAAATAAAAATGTAATACTCGAAAAAACCATTATACAATCGGCGCTTCTATTACAATCTTAGCATCTTTAAATACAGACATTGCCTTTTTCTTAAATGTTTCCATAATTTGTGCTTCTCCATACGCAGTAATTACGTAAACACCATCCACATCTATAACTGTCATTGTATCCGGCTGTCCACAAATCCATTGTTTTTCCCTCAGTACACCTTTGACTGCTTGTGCTAAATGATCTGTATCTGTACTGCTTTTCAGCCGATACGCCGCACCCGTAAATAAATTTCCATTCATCATATGCACCATGGAAGCAGCGTCTTCAATATCCGATGCAAGCTCCGTTGGAAGTCCAAGCGCCTCCTCCATTTCCTCCTGTTTACTAATATCAAATTTACCAGGTTCATCCATGACGGCATGTTCCTGATCTCCTCCGTACATTGCAAACCGTTCCTCTTGCGTATAAGAATCTGCCACCGTCTTAAGCACATCTGCTGCCTGCGCATAATCAGATTTTTTGTCTTCCTTGTTTAAATCTGAACTTTTTCCGCAGCCGGATAATGCTAATGCCAAAAAACAGATCAGATACATTGCTGTTAACTTTTTCATCACTTATTTCTCCTGTTTTTATCTTCTCTTTTATCCTCTCTTTTTATCTTCTCTTTTCTTCTCTTTTCTTATTCTCTTTTTGCTTCTCTTTTATCCTCTCTTTTTATCTTTTCTTTTATCCTCTCTTTTATCTTCTCTTTTTACTTCTCTTTTATTCTATCTTCTTATTCTCTTTTTTTATCTTCTCCTTTATTCTCTCTTCTTATTCTCTTTTCTTTTCTTATTCTCTTTTTACTCCTCTTTTATCCTCTCTTTTTATTCTCTCTTCTTATTCTCTTTTTACTTCCCTTTTATCCTCCCTTTTTATCTTCTCTTTTGAACATCATTTTAACCGGAAATACAAAAAATATGTAACAGTTCAGACGCCAATGTCATTAACTTAAGCTTTTCGTAGTCAGACTTTGCGTCTGGCGGAATGGTTTTGCTGGCTGGAATATCCTCTGAAAGGACGTTGAGGGGCGCTTTTAACGGAGGTGAAATCCAGCGCTTA
>CAJUBQ010000056.1 GCA_910584595.1 uncultured Eubacterium sp. | reverse complement strand
ATATAAACTATATCTATCATCTAAAAATTCATGGTGTTAAATCCTAAAGACGGGAATTTAATTGCTGAACACCTGAATATCTGCACTGTTAAAGTGGAAATGAGATAATCATTTTATTTCTCATCGAAATCTTTATAACTGTAACAATCTGTGATATACTGAAAACAGCTTTTTAAAACAAGAGTCAATGTATGATAACGAGGCAACATGTCGTAAATTCTAATAGGTGCGCATATCTTTTTTCGCAAAGTTGTAAAGTGGCGTTGCCTGATACTTTCTACGTCAAAGAAAGTAGTGTATGATATATGCGTCATTCAAATTATATTTAGTGGAGGATAAATATGGCTCTGGAAAATAAACTGGGTATTGAGAATTCAGCAGAACTTGCGAGAATGGAAGAAAAAATAAGCAAATTAAAAGCGATTGAACTATATGAAAACATTTTCATTAATGAATCAGAAATTGGAAAGTTTTCCGGGCTTGCTAAAATTCATACATTTCTTTTTGATGAAATATATGATTTTGCTGGAAAAGTAAGGACTGTAAACATTGCAAAAGGGAACTTTAGATTTGCACCGGTAATGTATCTGGAAGCTGCATTAAAACATATTGATGAAATGCCACAATCAACATTTGACGAAATAATTGAAAAATACGTGGAAATGAATGTTGCCCATCCTTTTAGGGAGGGGAATGGCAGGAGTACACGAATATGGTTAGATTTGATTTTAAAAAAGGAATTAAAATCAGTAGTGGACTGGAACAAAGTTGATAAAGAAGATTATTTACTTGCCATGGAAAGAAGTCCGATCAGGGATGTGGAAATTAAGATATTGCTCAAGAAGGCGTTAACAGATCAGATAGATGACAGGGAAGTATACATGAAAGGCATTGATGTAAGTTATTACTATGAAGGATACAATACTTTTAAAACAGAAGAGCTGCAGGCTAGATAGTTTCAGATCATGTGTTGTATAGTATGGATTCACGAAAATTTGCCATAACCTCTTGACGAATGGAAAAAATATGCTATAATATGATCTAGTGCTAAAATATAACCTAACAGTTGATATGCACAATACGCAACTGGAGGGAGGTTAGGTGTGAGAATATGTCAAATGTGATCGTAAAAGAGAACGAGACTTTAGATTCCGCATTACGCAGATTCAAGAGAAACTGCGCAAAAGCAGGAATTCAGCAGGAGATTCGTAAGAGAGAACATTATGAGAAACCAAGTGTTCGCCGTAAGAAGAAATCCGAAGCTGCAAGAAAACGTAAATATAACTAGTGGTACAGATTTAGAAAAGCTGTTGCAGACTGCAACAGCTTTTTCAAATTGTTAAGTGTTTTTTTGAAGTAGTTGACGGTAAAAAATGGCTGTGGTAATCTGTTAGCAGCGAATAAGCAGGAGGATAAAAGCATATGGAAAACAGAATTACAGGAACAACAGGACTGCTGGCATTGATCGGTTCTCCGGTCGGTCATTCCGGTTCTCCGGCAATGTATAATTATAGTTTTCAGAAATTAGGTTTGGATTATGCATATGTGGCATTTGATGTTCAGCAGGAGGAAGTAGAACGGGCGATTGAGGCAATCCGCACGTTTAAAATGCGCGGCTGTAATGTTACAATGCCGGACAAGACGGAAGCGGTAAAATATATGGATGAACTCTCTGATGCGGCGCGCCTGATCGGAGCTGTCAATACGATCGTCAATGATAATGGCAGATTGACAGGCTATATTACAGATGGTGAAGGATTTGTAAACAATTTGCGTGACCATGGCGTAGAGATTGCAGGGAAAAAAATTACCGTAGCAGGCGGAGGCGGAGCTGCAACAGCGATTCAGGTGCAGTGTGCATTGGACGGAGCTAAGGAGATTTCTATTTTTAACATTAAAGACGCGTTTTTTGCGCGTACATTAGAAACTGCAGAAAAAATTAAAAGACAAAAGCCTGCGTGCATTGTAAATGTATATGATATTGCAGACGAAGCAAAAATGAACGAAGAAATTAGCTCCAGCGATATTTTTGCAAATGCGACGATCGTAGGTATGAAGCCGATGGAAAATGAAAGCGTTGTAAAAGACGCCTCGGCATTTCGGCCGGGTCTGGTTGTCTGTGATGCTGTGTACAATCCGAAACAGACCAGGCTGCTTCGCGAGGCGTCAGAGGCAGGCTGCACCTGTATTTCCGGTGAAGGAATGCTGCTTTGGCAGGGAGCTGCCGCATTTAAGCTTTACACAGGACAGGATATGCCTGTACAGGAAGTAAAAGAACGTTTTTTTCAGTAGTAAAATCAAACCTTTCCTTTAAGAATGATTTAATGATAATCGCATATGATAATATTTTATAAATACATTTCATAAATAATATAAAAAATAACACGTATGAAAGAAGCATCCAATAATTTTTACAGCCCCCGGATCATGTAATGACCGATAAGGAAAAGAAAGCAGTGTTTGGGAGGCGGAAACAAGAAACAATCAGGAGGAATTATATGAGTGAACTATCCCATCTGGATGAGCTGGAAGCAGAAGCCATCTACATTATCCGTGAAGTAGCAGCAGAGTGTGAAAAGCCGGTCATGCTTTATTCTATCGGTAAGGACAGCTCTGTCATGCTGCATCTTGCTATGAAAGCATTTTACCCGGAAAAACCCCCATTCCCGTTTTTACACGTCAATACAACATGGAAATTTCAGGAAATGATTTCTTTTCGTGACCGTATGGCGCAAAAGCTCGGGATTGAAATGTTGGAATATATTAATGAAGACGGAGTGAAAAGAGGGATTAATCCGTTTGACCATGGAGCTGCTTATACGGACATTATGAAGACGCAGGCGCTTAAGCAGGCGTTAAATAAATATGGATTTACGGCAGCTTTTGGAGGCGGACGGAGGGATGAAGAAAAATCAAGGGCCAAAGAGCGGATTTTTTCTTTTCGTAATGAAAATCATGCATGGGATCCGAAAAACCAGCGTCCCGAAATGTGGAAGCTGTTTAATACGGTGATTCATCAGGGAGAAAGCATCCGTGTGTTTCCGATTTCCAATTGGACAGAGAAAGATATCTGGCAGTATATTAAGCAGGAAAATATTGAGATTGTACCGCTTTATTTTGCAAAGGAGCGGCCGGTTGTGTATCGTGACGGAAATATTATTATGCTGGACGATGATCGTATGAAGCTGCGTGACGGAGAAAAAGTTGAGTACAAAAAAGTAAGATTCCGCACGCTTGGATGTTATCCGTTGACCGGTGGATGCGAATCGGAGGCTGATACATTGGATGCAATTATCGAAGAGACATTAAGCGCAGTAGAATCTGAACGTACTTCGCGGGTGATTGACCATGAAGCAGCCGGAAGCATGGAAAGAAGAAAGCGGGAGGGGTATTTCTAAATGAAAGGTTTATTAAAATTTATTACATGCGGCAGTGTCGATGACGGAAAATCTACGCTGATCGGCCATATTTTATATGATGCGAAGCTTATTTATGCAGATCAGGAGCGTGCGCTGGAACTGGACAGTAAGGTTGGCAGCAGAGAGGGTGCGATTGATTATTCGCTGCTTTTGGACGGTTTAATGGCAGAACGGGAGCAGGGAATTACGATTGATGTGGCATATCGTTATTTTACGACAGATAACCGTAGTTTTATTGTGGCGGATACTCCGGGACATGAGGAATATACAAGAAATATGGCTGTTGGCGCTTCTTTTGCTGAGCTGGCAGTGATTTTGATCGATGCGCAGGCAGGCGTGCTTGTGCAGACGAGGCGGCATGCCAGAATTTGCGCCCTGATGGGCATTAAATATTTTGTATTTGCAGTAAACAAAATGGATCTGGCAGGTTATGAGAAAGAGCGGTTTCATGAAATCGAAGCGCAGATTCAGGAGCTTTCGGATGAGTTACGCTTAAGCAGCGTAAAAATTATTCCGGTTTCGGCGACAGAAGGGGATAATATAACCAAAAAGAGCATAAATATGCCCTGGTATACCGGAGATGATCTGCTGACATATCTGGAAAATATTGATACGAGCGAACAGACAATGGAAGTCGGCTCTTATATGCCGGTGCAGCGTGTATGCCGGCCGAACCATGAGTTTCGGGGGTTTCAGGGTCAGATCGAAGCCGGAGAATTTACGGTGGGCGATGATGTAGAAGCTCTGCCGGGACATCAAAGAGCAAAGATCAAATCTATTTTCATCGGACAAGCAGGCGTGCAGCAGGTACGCAAAGGGCAACCGGCAACGATTCAGCTGGATCGAGAGATCGATATTTCCCGCGGCAGCGTATTGGTAAAAGATGCCCCGATTACGATGTCGAAAAAAATTACGGCGACGATTTTATGGATGGACGATGCCTGCCTGAATACGGAACAGGATTATCTGATTAAAATTGGCACAAAGCAGATTCCTGCGATGGTCAGCAGCATTCATTACAAAATAGATGTGAATACCGGAAAGCATCTGCCGGCCGTATCGTTGCAGAAAAATGAGATCGCTGTCTGTGATATTGTACTTTCGGAAAATATAGCAGTTGACGAGTTTCACAAGCATAAGACGATGGGTGAGCTGATTTTTATTGATCGCGTCAGCCATATGACGTCCGCCTGCGGTGTGGTGGAAAGTACAAGAGGCAAAGGCGAACGGGATACAATGGCTACGTTTTGGTATGGAGATCTAAAAGCCGGGGCAGGTATTTTTAAAGAATATTATCTGAACCTGTTTTTGGATACAATTACAAAAGAAAGTGCGCATAACGGCCGGTATACGGTGGGCGATACCGTTCCGGTAAATGGGGAAAGCTATCACTATCCTGCATATTTTGACATGATTATCCTGCATGAGCATATGGCTGTCAGCATCAGAGACAGCAAGATTACAAAAGTCATATCCGTCAATGATTACAAATATGAAGGATATCCGATTGTAAACGGCAGAGGATGCGGCGTGCGTGCAGAAAGTCAGGCAGAGGTAGAACAGTTTATTCATGAATTTGACATGACTGCAAAAGATGGAGCGGCAGAGTTTTATAACCGCTGGCTGCAGTTTGAAAAATACAGGAGTATTGTATTTAAAGATAATTTCTGGGGTGAGGCTGATATTGAGGGGAAAGGATTGTGCTGAAATAGTAAAATGTAGGGTATTGTAGGCGCAAGTGAAAATATGGGAAAACAGCCCGGGAATTCGTATTCCTGAGGAAATTCTTCGAAATGCTGGCATTTCATTAAATGAAATATTAGAAATTTCTGTTTCGAATGGAGTTATTATGCTGGCAAAAACTTTTCGGCATAAAACGCTGGAAGAAAGGGCAGCGGAGTATGGAGGAAAACTAAATCTGGATGGTGAATATGACAGCGATGAAGCTGTAGGAAGATTTAGATTTTACACGAACTTTACATCTGGATAACATGAATTTTACCTGGGTATAATAAAATACTGTCAGAACTTAGGAACAGAAAAGAGGAGCAGATTTATGAATGATACTTTGCGGATTCTATTCGGTTTACTCGGCGGCCTGGCAGTATTTATTTTTGGCATGAATATGATGAGTGAATGCCTTCAAAAAGCCGCAGGCGAAAAAATGAAAAGTATATTGGAGCTTTTGACGAAAAATCCGGTTATGGGTGTTCTTGCAGGGGCTTTGACGACGGCAGTGCTGCAAAGCAGCAGTGCAACGACGGTGATGGCGATTGGGTTTGTCAGCGCCGGGCTGATGAGCCTGCCACAGTCTATTTCTATTATTCTTGGCGCGAATATCGGAACAACGATGACGGCACAGATCATCGCGTTTAAAATCAGTGATTATATTTATCTGTTTATTTTTGCGGGGTTTGCGGTATCTTATCTTGCAAAAACAGAAAAGGCAAAAAATATCGGGCAGACCGTATTTGCATTTGGTTTGCTGTTTTTAGGAATTGAGACAATGGGCGGAGTCATGAAGCCGCTGGCGGGCAGTCCGTTCTTTTTAAATTTGATTGCAAAAGTAGCGGATATTCCGGTGCTTGGTGTGCTTGTCGGTACGTTTATGACGCTTGTGGTGCAGAGCAGTTCGGCTACGATTGCGGTGCTGCAGAATTTTGCCGAACAGCCGTTGGCGGACGGTGTCACGAGTATTTTGGGTCTTGCGGGTGCGATACCGATTTTACTGGGAGATAATGTTGGCACTACGATTACGGCTTTGCTGGCTTGCGTGGGACAGGCAAAGGATGCAAAGCGGACCGCGTTAGCGCATTGTATTTTTAATTTGTCCGGTTGTTTTTTGTTTATCTGGCTGATACAGCCCTTTGCGTCTGTGATTCGTGTGCTTTCTCCGGCAGGCCCGGAGGTGGAAGTGATTTCCAGGCAGATTGCAAATGCACATACGATGTTTAATCTGGTTATGACGCTGATTTGGACGCCGCTGTTACCTTATATGGTAAAGCTTGTATCCGGCATTGTGCGAGAAGGCGCCAAAGCGCCGCAGGCATTATCAGAGCCGGTTTATCTGGATCATAAGCTGATGGCACAGCCTGCCGCTGCGCTGCGTTTAGCAGAAAAAGAAATGATTCATTGCGGCGAATCCGCAGATGGATTGCTGTCTGACCTTTGTGGACTGGTAAGGACGGAAGATAAAAAAATGTCTGCGCGGATCTTAGAGCAGACAGATCAGGCGCGCAGACTGTATGAGCAGGTGACAGAGTATCTTTCAGAACTGTTTTCCGCGGGCAGTATGAGCGAAGAACAGGCGAAGGAAGCGGCAGGACTTATGTATCTTTTAGGAGACTTTGACCGTATCGCTTTCTTATGCCAGGAAGTTTTGGCGCTTTTAGCAGAAAAAAACGAAAAGAAAAAAAAGAACGCCGGCTTTTCCAAAGAAGCGCGAAGAGATCTGGAACAAAGCCTGGCTTTAATCATGGAAATGTATGAGGAAGCATTTTACATGCTTGTAAGCGGCGACCGTGATAAAATCAAAAAGATACGCAGGAAAAAAGAAAAAATGCTCGAGTTAAGCCTGCATATGCGCAAAGCGCATCTGGAACGGGTGGAAAAGGGAAAGTGCAGCGCAAAGCTTACGAAGCCGTTTTATAAGATTTTAAATGCATTGGACCGGCTGAGCAACAGCTGCGCGAACGTTGCAGATCATGAACTGCTGCTGCAAAGTCCGTACGAACGCGTCATCAGGAAATGAGAATGGGTTTTTGACACAGGCTGAGGAATATGTTAGAATGCTGTAAGATTTTAAGAGAAAGGGGAGGACAAAAGATGATGCAACAAACAGAGCATTCATTTTCTTATAATATTTTTCTGATTGGATTTATGGGAAGCGGCAAGTCAACCATTTCTGATTATTTAAGTGAACATTACGCAATGGAAAAGATAGAAATGGATCAGACGATTGTCCAAAATGAGGGCATGAGCATTTCGGAAATTTTTGACGCGCATGGGGAAGAATACTTTCGAAATCTGGAGACAAATCTGCTCATTCAGCTGCAAAATAAAAAAAATGTCGTCATTTCCTGTGGCGGTGGGACGCCGATGCGTGAAAATAATGTACGGCAGATGAAAAAAAACGGGAAGGTAGTTTTACTTATGGCAAGTCCTGAGACGATTTACGAACGTGTCAAAGACAGTCATGACCGCCCGCTGTTAGAAGGCAATAAAAATACTGCATTTATTTCTGATCTTATGGAGCAGCGCAGGCCAAAATATGAAGCGGCGGCAGATTTGACGATTCAAACAGATGGAAAAGAGTGCGCTGCCATTTGTGAAGAACTGATACAAAAGCTGATGGAATTGGAGAAGCGGTTATGAAAGAAAAAGTTATGAAAACGGTAACCGTTAAAAACATTACGATCGGAGAGGGCATTCCAAAAATCTGCGTGCCGCTCGTCGGCGTAACAGAAGCAGAAATTGTGGAAGAAGCCAGACTGTTAAGAACGTATCCGGCAGACCTTGTGGAATGGCGCGCGGATTGGTTTGCGAAGGTGCAGGATACAAAAAAGGTTTTGGATGTGTTAAAAAGACTGCGTGAGGTTTTGGAGGAAATACCGCTTTTGTTTACGTTTCGAACGAAAAAAGAAGGCGGGGAAGCGCACATAGAGCCGGAGAACTATATTGCCTTGAATGAAGCGGCAGCGCAGTCAGGATTTGTAGATTTGATAGATGTGGAACTGTTTTTGGGGGAAGAGATTGTCAGAGCGCTGGCTGTTATGGCACATGCATGTGGGGTGAAAGTCATCGTATCCAATCATGATTTTGTAAAAACGCCGAAACAGGAAGAGATACTGCAAAGGCTGTGCAAAATGCAGCAGTTGGATGCGGATATTTTAAAAATAGCTGTGATGCCGCAAAACAAAGCAGATGTGCTAAAGCTTCTGACCGCGACGGAAGAAATGTATACAAATTATGCAGATCGTCCAATTGTTACGATGTCCATGGGTGCAGATGGGTTAATCAGCAGGCTGAGCGGGGAATTCTTTGGCTCTGCCATTACGTTTGGGGCGATAGGCAAAGCTTCCGCACCGGGGCAGATGCCGGTAGAGCAATTGGCGCAAATATTGGCGCAGATTCATGAAGGCACAATGGCGGCGCCGTTGTAATCATGCAAACAGCAGTTTTTATTGTGACAGGTTTTTATTTGTGACAGTTTATTATTTGTGACAGCTTTTATTTATGATATAAAAAAGAAATTTGGTTCTAAATCGGACAGCAGTTCATATATATAGTCATGGGACAACTTTCAGTGAGATGTCTCGTGGCTATTTTTTTTTAAAATAGTAACAGTTCAGATAACCCTTGAACGGTTACTTTAAATATACAAATGTGCAGAAAGAAAGGAGCATTTATGAAGCATATTTTAAAAATATTTCCATTACATATCCGAGAGGAACTGAATCAGGTATTTGAAAAGCTGGAAGGCAGGGAAGCGCTGGAGGAGATTCGTATACGGGTCAGTCAGCCAATGATGTTTTTAACAGACAAGGGGGAATATTTCTTTAGTATGGAGGAAGGTTATCTGACAAAAGACGCAAAAAATGCTTATGCGGTAACGTCGCATGATATTAGTGATATGATCGTATTTATCAGCCGTTATTCCCTGTTTGCTTTTGAAGAGGAGATTCGTAACGGGTTTATTACGCTGGAAGGCGGGCACAGGGTAGGATTAAGCGGACAGGCAGTGTTTCAGGAAGGGTGGATGCATACGATACGCAATATTTCGTATTTGAATATCCGCATCAATCATGAAAAAAAGGAGTGTGCCAGGCGCCTGATTTCTTATTTGTATAAATATCCTTATGAAAAACAGTCCGGCATTTATAATACAATGCTTATTTCACCGCCGGGAAGAGGAAAGACGACGTTACTAAGAGATTTTATCCGGCTGCTTTCGAATGGAACGAATGACCATAGCGGACTCAAAGTCAGTGTTGTAGACGAACGTTCGGAAATTGCCGGCTGTTACCGGGGAGTTCCGCAAAATGATGTCGGAATGCGTACCGATGTGCTGGATGGCTGTCCGAAATCCAGCGGGATGATGCTGTTAATCCGTACGATGTCACCGCAGGTAGTGGCAGTAGATGAGCTTGGTTCCAGAGAAGATGTGGAAGCAGTCGCTTATGCGGTTCATTGCGGATGCAGCATTCTTGGTTCTGTTCATGCGAAGGATCTGGAAGAAGTAAAGAAAAAGCCGGTGCTGCGGGAATTTTTGGAACAAAACTATTTTGAGCGCTATCTTGTCATTGATAAAAAGGAGACGGGTGAACGCAGTTATCAGCTCTATAATGCAAAGCAGGAACGATTATGTTGAAGATGTTAGGATGCATCTGCATTTTGGCGGCATCTTCTGGGATGGCATACAGCTGCATGTTAGGACTGTATCATAAGCTGCATCAGACGGAACTTTTGCTGGATCTGCTTACGGCTATGGAGGGAGAACTTACCTTTAGCCGTTGTCCGCTGCCGGAGCTGCTTGTACATTTGGCACAGCATATGGAAGAGCCATATGATGAGCTTCTTTTGCAGGTGAGCGGCAGGATGGAGGAAAATCAGGAAGCAGATATTCCTGTGCTTTGGAAAGAAGCATGTGCACAGTTTCGCGGACAGATGAGTCTTCCGGCAGAAGCATATGAGGTTTTGCTGCGGATGGGAGAAGTGTTTTCTTATGTATCTTTGGAGTCTTCCTTACAGCTGCTGCGGTCAGCCCGCAAAAAACTGGATGCAGCAATCCAGAGCCAAAATGAGGAGTTTGCGGGAAAAAGGAAATTGTATTGTTGTCTTTGTTATACGGCAGGGCTTTTTTCAATGATTATACTATTATGAGGAGGAGGATATGAGTGTAAATTTAATCTTTAAGATTGCAGCGGTTGGCATTATCGTATCGGTATTAAGTCAGGTGTTAAAACACAGCGGGAGGGAGGAACATGCTTTTTTAATCAGCCTTGCCGGATTGATGGTTGTGTTATTCTGGGTCGTGCCGTATATATATGAACTGTTTGAAACGATGCAGTCATTGTTTACATTATAAGAAATCGGGGTGAAGGTATGGATGTGTTAAAAATTGCGGCAATTGCGATTAGCGGTGTGCTGCTGGCGCTGTTGTTAAAACAGGTAAAGCCGGAATACAGTGGTTTTTTAAGCATGGCAGTCTGTATCTGTATTTTTTTGTATCTGCTGAGCAGGCTGCAGACGGTGCTCGCCTATTTGCAACAGCTGGAAGCGCAGGTGCATATAGATGGGGTGTATTTGGATACGATACTGAAAATGCTTGGGATTACGTACATTACACAGTTTGCGTCGGATTTTTGCAAGGATGCCGGTTATAGCGCGATATCCGGCCAGATTGAGCTGTTTGCACGAGTTTCCATATTGTTTTTGAGCTTTCCGGTACTTTTGGCTCTTGTGGAAATGATTGGAGATGTGCTGTGAATCATAAAAAGAAAGCGGTTTGGATGATTTTGGCTGCAGTATGGATGCTGCTGGAAGGCAATCATTTTTGCTGTGTCGTACAGGCCGGTCAAAAAGCTGAAGATACAAAAAACGGGCAGGCAGCGGAAATATCTGAAATATCTGAAATATCGGATCATATACTTTCGGATTTAGGACTTTCGGATATTGATAAGTATTTGGGACAGGAAGATATTGGAAAGCTTACGTTTTCACAGCTTGTCAAAGAACTGATGGACAGCGGTTTGTCCCTGGGATTTTCTTCGATTGGTGAAAAACTAAAGCAAGCTGTCTTTGCAGATTATCGTGAAAACCGTTCGACGCTGATACAGATGATAACACTTGCGGTCGCGTTTTCGCTGCTGCTGCAGATGACGTCTTCTATGCAGAAAAAGTATATATCTGATCTGGGATTTATAGGCGTATATTTGATTTTGATGCTGCTGCTTCTTCGGCTTTTTTTGCTTATGACGACGCAGGTGGAAAGTTTTTTTGAAAAGCTTGTGGACTTTATGCGTGTGCTGCAGCCGGCATTCTGTCTGAGCATGGTATTTTCCAGTGGAAGCATCAGCGCGGGAGCATATTATCAGCTGCTTTTGCTGCTTATTTATTTGATTGATACGGTGTTTGCAAAAATATTGCTGCCTGTTGTACAAGTTTATATGGCGCTGCAGCTTGTTAACCACCTGACCGAAGAGCGGTTTTCCAGAATTGCAGGCTTGCTTTCTGATAGTGTGAGCTGGTGTATCAAACTGTTTACAACAGCGCTCGTTGGCCTGAATATTGTGCAGGGGCTTTTGGCGCCAGGCATTGACGGGCTGAAACGAAGTACGGTAGCAGGAGCGGTGCGCTCGATACCAGGCGCAGGACAGATTATGAACTCAATGACGGAAATACTGGCGGGTTCCGCAATGCTGATTAAAAACAGTGTTGGTGTAGCGTCGCTGATTGTGTTAATGGTTATCAGTTTTCTCCCGCTTGTAAAAATAGCTGTGTTTATGGTATTGTACCGGGCTTGTGCGGCCTTTATGGAGCCGGTAGCGGATAAGCGGTTCTGTGCGGCAGTATCGGCTCTTGGCCAGTCGGCGGCGCTGTATTTAAAGCTGATGTTTTATGCGGTATTATTGTTTTTCTTAACAACTGCGATTATTTGTGCAGCGACGACAATTTCCGTGTAACCGTCCGGTTATTCCAGACTGCTGCAGGTCTGATCCGGCATTTCGGTATCAGATGAAGGAGGCTGTTATGCATACGATTATCAACTGGATAAAGGAGTTTTTAATTCTATATTTAATACTTACGATCATTATGCAGCTTGCCGCTGCAGAGCAATATAAAAAATATTTGCGCTTTTTATCGGGTATTATTTTGCTGGTTGTGCTCATTCGCCCGGCGTTGCGGTTATCAGGCAAAGAAGGAGATGAAATTGCCCGTTCCTATGAAAAGTTTTGGGATCAGATGGAAAGTTTTTCAAAGGAAGCGGGAAGTCTTAAGATGCAGCAAAATGGATATGAACGGCAGCTGTATGAAGATGCGGTAGCTGCGAATCTGACTGCACAGGCACAGGAACAGGGGATTTTGATATCGCAGATACAAGTAACATTAACAGACGATTATAAATTACAAAGTGTAACGGTGTGGCTGGATGCTGTGTATCGGCAGCAGTATTCGTCGGCTGACAAACAGATGCGTACATTTTTAAAAGAAGCCTGTGACCTGAATGAAACACAGATATTTATTTATTAGAAACATATTTATTTAGAAACATATTTATTTAGAAACATATCTAATTAGAAACATATATCTAATTAGAAACATATTTGTTTGGAAACATATCTATTAGGAACAGGGTTCGGATATTTTTCGTCAGCAGAGAATAGGAAAAGGATTGATATTGTGAAATGGTTAACGGACATATTAAAAAAGATGGATAAGACGAAATGGCTGATTCTTGGCTTAAGCGGAATTTTGCTGCTTGTCGTTGCACTGCCTGCGGAGCCTGGCGATCGTGCAAAGACTGACGCGTTGTTTGAACCATCAACGGAGGATGATGCAAAGCAGGATTCTTTGATTAAGAACTATAAAAAGCAGCTGGCCGCAGAGCTGGAGCAGGCGTTGGCATATATGGAAGGAGTAGGAGAAGTGCGCGTAATGATTACATTTCAGGACAGCGGAGAAGCAGTCGTGGAAAAAGATGTAACAAAATCATCTGGAGGGCAAACGGACGCCCGGCAAAACAGCCAGTATCAGGAATCTACCATTTATCAGGAGACGAATGGCAGGGAGCCTTATATCAGCCAGCAAAAGCTTCCAGCCGTGGAAGGCGTACTGGTCATAGCACAGGGCGGAGGTGATTCCAAAGTAAAACAGGAGATCAAAGATGCGGTTATGGCATTATTTTCCATTGAAATGCATAAGATTAAAATTGTAAAAATGCAGCAGTCATGAATGGTAAGGAACTGTATGTAAGATTCCTGTCATATTTCATATGATATGGGAATACAATAGCAATAGTAAAAAGACCATGCAGGGAGAAGGAATCAGTATGAAAAAAATATTCAAGAAAAATCAGATTATTATTACCGCATTGGCGCTGATGATTGCGGCAGCAGGGTATTTAAGCTATACGCACAGCAGCATTGGCGACGAGGGACTGACGCAGACGAGCGCAGAATTAACTGAGGAAGATTATGATATTGTGTATGATGAAACATTGGTTGACGCGGATATTTTCGCGGAAACCCAGGTAGATACGAAGCTGGATGATACGGCGGCGGATGGTACAAAAACAGATGATGCAAATGCAGACAATAAAAAGGCAAAGCAGGATAAAGCAAAAAATAAGGACACAAATACAAACAATGCCGATGCAAACAATACGGATACCAACAAGGCAGACGGTAAAAACGCAGCGGCAACAGGCAGTGACGCAGCAGCAAAAGGCTCTAAGTCGCAGGATACAGAGATCAGCAATCCAGGGGAGACTGTGCTTACAAGTACAGGTGTGTCCAATGTAAACTTTGCAGTAGAAGCTAAATTAAATCGTGAGCAGGTACGTTCTCAGAATAAGGCAGATCTGATGGAAGTGATTAACAGTACTGCCATTTCTGACAAAGAAAAGCAGGATGCCGTCGATAAAATGGTAACGCTGACCGATATCGCACAACGGGAATCCGATGCAGAAATGTTGTTGGAAGCAAAGGGATTTACAGATGTGGTAGTGAGCATTACAGAAGATGCTGCAGATGTTGTACTGAATATGGGAGATGTTACAGATGCAAAACGAGCGCAGATAGAGGATATTGTAAAGCGCAAAACTAAAGTATCGGCGGAAAATATTGTAATTACGCCAATTACAACGAAGAAAGATAAAGAGTAGTTATGACAGATTATTTTTTACATAAGTAAGTGGAAAAGAAAGGACATTTCCTGAAAGATATTTTCTGGAGATGTTCTTTTTACATGTAAAAAGATATGTCGCATGTGCCGGCAGTGCATATACTATGTTAAAGGCACAACAACGTAACGGTTCAATGAGTTATCTGAACGGTTACCATCAAACAGCAGGTCAGTCTGTTCCTTGGATAGATAGTTGTAATAGAAAAAACGAAAAAGGCAAAAATTTGCAGGATGATATCTTTACAATGATAAGGAGGACTTTTATGGGAAATCATTTGATTTGGGAAGACAGATTCAATATTGGCATAGAAGCAATTGATAAAGAGCATAAAAAGCTTTTCAAAATCATAAATAAATTGTTTGCATTCAGTGAACAGGAGGTTAAAGGGCCATGGGTCTGTCAGGAAGGCATTAAATATTTTAAAGAGCATGCATTCGAGCATTTTGCACAGGAAGAGTCCTATATGGAGGCCGTATCCTATGAAGGATTGGATACACATAAGCGGCTGCATGAGGACTTTCGTAAACGTACGCTCCCGATATTAGAAAAAGAGCTGGAAAAATCCGGGTACACAAAAGATGCGATCGATCATTTTCTGGGTGTTTGTGCCGGATGGCTGATTGGACATACGCTGACCGAAGATCGTGCTATTGTAGGCAAGGAAACAAGCAAATGGGTGAACCTTATGCCGGAAGAAGAGCAGTTTGTTGTAAAAGGGACGATCATCCGGCTGATCCGTCAAATGTTTCAGTTAAAAGCGGAGGCAGTCAGTGAATGCTATGGCGGTGAAAAGTTTGGAAAGGGTATTTATTACCGCCTTAATTACAGCAGTAAAAATGGAAAGCAGCGGGATATTATTCTTGTATTTGAAGAAAAACTGCTGGTTCATACGATTGGAAAATTAATTGGCGATTGTTCTGGCAAACTGAATACGGTAATATTAAATGCGGCAAGATATACGGTCAGACAGTTTGTGGAAAGTATACAGAAGCATTTTCCATCGGAAGCAGAGTATCGAATGGAAAGTGAACATTTGCTGACTTATGAGCAGTTTCAGCGAATACTAGAAAGACAGCTTCCGCAGTACAGTTTGTTGTTTGATACCGGAGAAGGATATTTCGCATATTGTGCGATGACGCCGCGCTTATTGAAAGAAATAAAGCCCGCGGCTGCGCAGGAAGAACATACGATGACAGACATTGAAAAATATATTCGCAGAAATGAGCGGGAAAATAGGTTACAAAAAAAGAAACTGCTCGTGGTGGATGATTCGGATACGGTCCAGCTGGCAATGAAGGGGCTGCTGCAGGAAGATTACCAGATCACAATGGTTAGTTCGGGAGCAGCTGCCATTCGCAGCATCACGCTCGAACGGCCGGATCTTGTTTTACTGGATTATGATATGCCTGTGTGCGACGGCGCGCAGGTGTTAAAAATGATTCGTTCGGAGACAGAGCTTGCAGATATCCCGGTCTTTTTTTTGACTGCGAAGGTTGACAAGGCCAGCGTCAGCAGAGTGATACCTTTGAAACCGGAAGGATATTTGTTAAAAAGTGCAAAGCCTGCGGAGATAAAGAAAAATATTGACCGTTATTTTGAGAAAAAAGTAATTGGAAAAAACGTAATTTAGAAAATGCAGCCGCTTTTGGGGAGTTGCTGAAGGCGGCTGTATTTTTTATGTGTTCATGGGTGTTTATGAGCTTTGTAACAGTGATAGCGCATCGTATAAGGTCGAAAAATATAATAGGCCAAACTGTCTTTTTGCTGTATGCGGTATTGATGAAGATGTTTTCTGTTTTGTATCGTGCATATCGGTATTTGTAAATGTGCGGGTTGGTATCATATCTATGAAATTGTTCCATCTAATATTGCCATTTGCAGAAATTTATATTAAGATGATAGAAAGATTTCTCTCAATAAATACGTAAGGAACTGTATGTGGGATTTTTAAGCGTCAAATGTTTCAATCGTTCAGTGGATCATAAGGAGGTCTGATGATGGAAAAAAAATTTTGTGAAGTTAAGTTGTTTCAGGTAAAACCGGATAAAATAGAAGAATTTGAAAAATTGATAGCTGTTGTTGCAAAAGAGCAAAAACAGCAAAAGGGCTGCATTGATATCAAATATATGAAAAGGTTTTATGTTTTTGATGATATAAAGGAACAGCCAAGAGAGCTGACCAGAATAGTTAAATGTGTAAAATACTATTCTTATTGGGATTTTGACAGCATGGAAAATTATTCTGATGCAACGCATTGGCTTTTTGATAAATATTCTAAGGAAATATTTAAACTGTTGATTATGCCTTTTGACATCAATTGCGGGTATTCCATTGAATAGATGATAACTGAGGCAAATGTTGCGTAAGAAATTCTATGCGGCTGAAAATAATGAAATTGTAACAGTTCAGATAACCCATGGAACTGTTACATAAAATTCAAAATAATCCTGTAGTCTGTTTGGTAAAAACTTGACAATCTGCCGGTTTTCCATTATTATTTATATATCGTTTTGTAAAAATTCACATAATGATTCACATAAATAAATAAACCTGTTATTCAAATCCAACATTTTAAACAGATAGTTAACGCTCACTGCAGGAGCGTTTCTATATGTTATAAAATAAAAATGTAAGAAAAGAAGCGAATAGAAAGGTGGAGCAGTAATGGAATATTTAAAACTTTTGGGGATTGTTATCGTTATCGTCGGCTTTGCGTTAAAGCTGGACTCCATCCTCATTATTGTGGCGGCAGCGCTTGTTACGGCGCTTGTGGGCGGACTGAGCCCGGTGGAACTGCTGGAGACGCTTGGCAGCAACTTTATGGCAAACCGGAGTATGGCTATTTTTATTATTATTATGTTTGTTACCGGGACACTGGAGCGCAACGGACTGCGGGAAGCAGCGGCAGCGCTGATTGGTAAGTTCAAAGGAGCTACATCCGGGCTGGTCATCGGTATTTATGGAGTTATGCGTGCGGTATTTGCAGCGTTTAATGTCGGTTTTGGCGGAGTGGCCGGTTTTGTGCGGCCTGTCATTATGCCTATGGCAGAAGGCGCGGTAACGGCACGTGGCAAAAAGGTACATGAAAATCATCTGGAAGAATTAAAAGGGATGGCTGCCGGGATGGAAAATGTAACGTGGTTTTTTGGCCAGGTGTTGTTTGTCGGCGGGTCAGGCGCGATACTTGTTCAAAATACGCTGGCAGGGCTTGGCTATGAGGTGGAGCTTGGTTCTCTGGCAGCAGTGGAGATACCGGTTTGTATTACAGCCACAGCGCTTACGATTATTTTTTATTATTTGAAAGACAGGTATTTGCTGAAAAAATATTACTAAACGATTAGGATGAAGAAAAATTCAGCGGTAAGGAGGAGAAGCGATGAGCTTTTTTATGGATCCTGAAGTTGCGATGAGTAACAAACTGATGGAAATTATTTATATGTTTATCGGGTTTATGGTCGTATATACGGCGGTAAAAAATTTAAGAGATAAGGAGAACCCGAGCCGTATCGGCACGTTTGTATTTTGGTTTGTGCTGGGAATTTTGCTGGCGTTTGGACGCTGGCTGCCAAACGCACTAAGCGGCGTTTTAGTGCTTATCATGTGTGTTCCGGCAATTTTGCATAAAGTAAAAAAGGGGAAGAACAACGCACCTTCAAAGGCTGATACGCAGGCGGCTTTTGAAGCGATTGGAATGAAAATATTTATCCCGGCGTTAAGTATCGGCGTCTTTGCCGTTGGCGCGGCGCTGACGACGAATGTGCTTGGGTTCAGCGCTTTAAATGGCGTAGCGATTGGCGTTTTTGCGGCAGCAGCATTTTTAATGCTGTTTAATAAAAAAAATACGCCGATGGTATTGTTAAATGATTCGGAGCGTATGCTTTCTACGGTTGGGCCGCTTTCGATGCTGCCTATGCTGTTGGCATGTCTGGGCGCGGTTTTTACTGCTGCAGGTGTTGGCGATGTGGTAGCTTCTTTGGTTGAGCGTATTATTCCGGCCGGAAATGTGAATGCCGGGATTATTGTATATGCATTGGGCATGATGCTTTTTACGATGATTATGGGGAACGCATTTGCTGCGATTACAGTGATGACAGTCGGTATCGGCGGGCCGTTTGTGCTTGCATATGGGGCGAATCCGGTTGCGATCGGTATGCTTGCTTTGACTTGCGGATTCTGCGGCACTCTTTGTACGCCGATGGCTGCAAATTTTAACACCGTACCTGTTGCGCTTTTGGATATGAAAAAGCAGTTTGGGGTGATTAAAAACCAGGTGCCGATTGCCTTGATTATGATTGTTTTTCAGATTGTTATGATGATTATGCTAAAATAATCAGGAAAAGTAAGCAGGAAAAATGGACATTCAAAAAGGCGCAGAGATTATTATCCGTGACTGGATACGGCTGCGGGCAAGGGAAAGGCTTTTGATTGTATCCAGCAGACGTTATCAGACCGAGACGGATGCTCTCAAAGCTGCAGCCGCACAAATCAGCAGTCATGTTCATGTTTTATTGCTGGACGAGCTGTCAATGTATGTAGGGGCTTATTTTAATGAACGCGAAACGGCTTTTGATGCGTATGATGTAATTATTGGCGCTGCCGAATATTCACTTATTACGACAAAAGCGGTCAAACGGGCAGTTTCCCGCAGAAAACGATTTCTTTCGCTGCCGCTTAGTACAAATAATGGGCAGTCTATGCTTTCCTATCGTTTTTTACAGGCGGATACGGCAAAAAGCAGGATTATGGCATTGGCAATGCTGGATTATTTTCAGGCTGCAAACAGGATTGATATTTATACCGCGCTTGGCACAGATCTGCATTTATCTGTCAAAGGGCGCAAGGCAGGATTTTTCAACGGCTGCTGCAAAGATGGAAAGGGGCTTTCTTCTGCAAGTGTAGAAGTTTATGTTCCGATTGTAGAGGATCGTACGGAGGGGACATTTGTTCTGGATGGTTCCATGGGCTATATCGGTATGGTAGAACGCCCCGTGGAAATCTGTTTAAACGGCGGTAAAATTACGTATATTGAAACGAATGCAAGCGGAAAGAAATTAAAAGACTATATCCGTTGCTTTCAGGATCAGAGAATGTTGACAGCATCCGAATTTGGCATCGGGCTGAATACATATTCGCGCTGCCGGGGTTGCTGTTATATTGAAGATGAGTCTGCATACGGCACGTTTCATATCGGCTTTGGCAGAAATATAGCTCTTGGCGGTATGCAGGATGCAGCCGGGCATTTTGATCTGGTGGCGCACAACGCGGATATTTACGTAGATAATCAGATGGTTATGGAGCAGGGGAGAATTATGATTTTAGAGCCGCATATCTATGTATAAGTTGCGGCTGCAAAGTGTAAGCGGAAAACGAAGCATGTAAGGAGGTCTTAGAGGTGAAAATTTTGATTACAGGGTTTGATCCGTTTGGCGGCGAATCGGTCAATCCCGCATATGAAGCAATTAAGCTGCTGCCGGATGAAATCGGCGGAGCGCAGATTATAAAAATGGAAGTGCCGACTGTTTTTGGCAAGGCAGGAGAAGCTTTAAAAGCAGGCATTGAGACGCATCAGCCGGACGCAGTTATTTGTGTTGGTCAGGCAGGCGGACGCTCCGGTATGTCCGTGGAAAAAGTGGCTATTAATTACCAGGATGCACGTATACCCGATAATGAAAAGCAGCAGCCGATCGACCAGGTGATTGAAGAAGATGGAGATACTGCCTATTTTGCAACAGTGCCGGTCAAAGCGATGGTAGCAAAAATGCGGGAAAACGGCATTCCGGCATTTGTTTCTTATACTGCCGGAACGTTTGTCTGCAATGAGCTGATGTATGCGCTGCTGTATCTGCTTCATAAAAAATATCCGCATATTCGCGGCGGCTTTATTCATGTGCCTTTTGCAATGCAGCAGACGGTAGATAAGCCAAACGGAACACCGGCAATGGCGCTTTCGTCTATAACAAAGGGATTGGAGTGTTCGATTCTTGCAGTTATAGAGAATCGGGAAGATATTTCGCAGGCAATGGGAACGACACATTAGATCGTGTTTGAAAAATGCTTTCTCAAACACGATCTGGCAAATAAGACCCTCAGGCAATGAAATTTGCCGGAGGGTCTTATTGGTACGAACAGCTATGCAGCTCGCAAGTGTCTGCGTTTTCATAAAAATGGTTACATTATCGGATTCTGGCTCCGTTTTTGAAAACCATCTGAACCGCAAGAGATTCGTCCAGTAAAACCAGGTCTGCAATTTTACCGGTTTCAATAGAACCTCTTTCGTCATAAACGCCCAGGCATTTAGCCGGATTGACACTGGCACATGCTACGGCAGTTTCTAATGGAAGATTCATCTGTGTGACAGCGGTATACATACATTCCATCAGGTTGGAGGCAGAGCCGGCCAGAGCGCCGTCAGAAACAAGAGTTACTTTCCTGTCTTTGACATCGACATCGAGGCCGCCCAGCGTATAGCGTCCATTTGGCATACCTGCAGCGCGCATACTGTCGCTGATGAGAATCATGCGTTCTTTCCCCATCATCTGAAAAGTAGCGCGGACAACAGAAGGGTGAATGTGTATGCCGTCGCAGATTAATTCTGCATAAACGTGAGAGCTGTCAAAGACTGCGCCGATCACTCCAGGTGAGCGATGGGTAAAAGGAGGCATGGCGTTGTATAAATGAACCGCATGGTTTGCGCCTGCGTCAAAAGCAGACATAGCTGTATCGTAGTCAGCGTTTGTATGTGCCAGAGAGATATTTACCTTATCTTTTAACTGTGTAATAAAAGATTTAAAATCCGGGTTATCCTCAGGTGCGATACCGATAAATTTTACAAGTCCGTCAGAAGCTTCTATAAAACTTTCTGCAATGTTAACATCGCATGGCAGGATGTGTTTTGGATCCTGCGCACCTTTTTTGGCCGTACTGATAAACGGACCTTCCATATTGATGCCGATAAGATCGGCGCCTTTTTTTGAGGTTGTCTGTTTTTGGCATTCTTTGCGGTATGCTGCAGCTGTGCGAAGGATGTGTAACAGCTCTTCATTTGGAAGTGTCATGGTAGCAGGGCAAATACCGGTAATACCGGCATATGCTTCGTGTTCCGCAATTTTTTCAATGGCTTCGTTTGTGCCGTCACAAAGATCATAACCGCCGCAGCCGTGAAAATGCAGGTCAATCAGACCCGGGATCGCATAGCAGCCTTTTGCGTCAATGACTTCCTGGCTGTCAGATGCATCAGCAAAGACGCCATCTTGCATGTATATCGTGCCTTCCTGAAATACGTTATCTTTTGTGTAAACTTTTGCGTGCTCAATAATCATGATTTTTCTCCTTTTTTCCTGTTTTTGTCCAGCCGTCTGCCAGCGCCTGCAAAGTATGGTGGTGCAGACTGTCTTTTGTCTGCCTGTCCAATTCGTTGTAACTGGAATAAATGATGTCCAGTATGAGCAGAATTGGAAATTGGGGAGATATAACATGCCCCTGGTTTAGATGCTGGAGTGATGGAATCTGTACAACCTCCGTACAGAACTCATATAATGTATCGTCATATTTGGCAGTAATCAATACTGTTTTTGCCCCTCGTTTGTGTGATTCCCGTAAAAGATAGAGCACATCGTCAGTTTCTCCGCTGATGCTGATACCGAATACAAGACTCTCCTTGTTTTGAAAGACTGCCCGCATACGAATGAGATCGTTGTCACAGAGCGAATCAATATCTACGCCAATACGCATAAAGCGCATTTCCATTTCGGCAGCGGCATGTCCGGAGCTTCCACGGCCACATGCGAGGACGCGTCCGGCAGTTCCAAGATAATGTGCAATGCGGGAAATCTGTTCTTCATCTACGAGCTGGTATGTTTTGTTTAAAAGTTCCTGATAGGCATTTAAAATCATCCTTGTATTTCCTGTGATAGAATCTTTTTCTGCCATAAGAGTCATTTCGTATTGATACATAAATTCCCGGTAACCCCGGTAGCCGCATTTTTGGGCAAACCGGGAGAGGGAAGCTTCAGACACATAGAGCCGGTCAGCGATTGCTTTGGAAGAAAAATCCACTTTTGCCTGATTATTGATAAAAAAATCAGCGATATTTTTTTCTACTGCCGTAAATTTTTCGTAATTCCTTTCGATGACCGGCACGACTGATTTAATATAGTATTCCATAAGATCAACCTCAGTTTCATTTTCTGCTTGTTTCAGGAAAGTTCGTTATTTAAAAGTTTATATATTTATGCAGGATGACAGCTTTTAAAATGGTAAAATGCACCAAGCATTCCTGCGTCGTTTCTGTGCTTTGCAAAAGTGATCGTTACATGGGAAGCAATGCTGTCGATCAAATAGGATTCTACGGCCGCCTGAATCTTGTCTTTTAAATAGTCTTCCTGCGCCATAATACCTCCGCCGAGCACAATCGTCTGCGGATTCAGCACATAGCACAGATTCGCAATGCCAAGCCCAAGTACGTCTGCCATTTCATCAATGGCCTGTATGCAGACAGAATTTCCGAGTCTGGCTTCACTGAATATGCGAAAACCATTCCAATTTTCCTGTGGTTCCTGTTTGCGTTCCGCTGTTTTTTTCACAAGGCTGCTGGCAGAGCCGAGTGTTTGAAAATCACTTCCTCGCATATGCATATATCCGACTTCACAAGCGCTGTAAGAAACGCCGTGAAAGACATGTCCCCCGGTTACCAGACATCCGCCGATGCCTGTACCGATTGTCAGCATCAGCATAGGATCGCTTTCTTTTCCTGCGCCTGTCAGATACTCGGCCAGTCCGGCACAGTTTACATCATTTTCTACTTCACAAGGTACGAAAAAGCGCTGTTCCATAGTATCTTTGAAACAAATGCCTGTGTACTTCGGGATGAGAGGGGCAGAATGTTGGATAGCCCCTCGTTTCGTGTCCACAATACCGGCCGTTGAGATGCAGATGCCGGAAATTTCGTGTTCTTTACAATATCGTTGTGTAATCGTAATCGCTTTGTCCAGTATGGACGGCCCGCCTTTTTCTGCTTCTGTCGGCGTCTCTCCTCGATGGATCATCATGCCGTCAGCGCCGATCAGTCCATATTTTATGGCGGTTCCTCCGATATCAATGCTAACATATTTTTTCATTAGGGTACCCAATACAACCTTCTTTCATTATATTTTTTACAGGTAAGATAAGCTGACTCTTCTTACGAAATCTGTATCTTAAAAATAGCTTTCTTAATTGTTTCAGGCTGATTTACCTGTATCGCGGTCCGGTGTGCATCGTTCGGGAAACAAATGAGAAAATCTTTGTCGCGTAAGATGACGCTGCAGTTTTTATCTCCGTCCAGAGGCAGAAAATCATCTTTTTCTTCATATGCTTTTTGTTCCATGTTTGCGATAAAATTCAAATCGATCTGTTCTGTACCGGACAGCATAAAATGCAGATCCAGATATTGTCTGTGCGCTTCCCAAAAACGCTGTTTGGGCGTAGTGGTAGTATACTCTACAATGTTTACAAACAACCGTTTTCCATCGATTTCATGGCAGCCGTTTTCATAGGACAGCAAATCATGAGTATTTGCATAATCAAAGCATTCCATCACCGCTTTTTCTAAAAACGGATATTCTTCCAAATGATTATTATTTCCAAAAATCATAGAAACCTCCCTTTAATTGTAAATGGTTGTATTTTTTGCCGGAACCGAATGGTCGCCTGTCATTTTTCTGGAAATGATGCTGGCCGGGATTCCTACAATCAAAGATACAGCGATTGAAATAATAGAATAGGACCAGATAGATACAGCGCCGGCTGGAGCAAAATATTTAATGCCGACCATAACAACCGAAGCTGCGGCAAATGCCAAAGCAGCGCCAAATGCGTTCGCGATTTTTGTAAATGCGCCTAATATAAAGGTGCCAATCAGGATGCCTAATACGAGTCCCATAAATCCGTTAAACCATTCATATGCAGATTTTACACCGCCGTTTGCTAGTACAATCGAAACAATGATTGCAAAAATACCAACGATAAGCGATACATATTGTCCGATTTTTGTCTGTTTTTCCAGACTCAGTTCTTTTTTGCTGACTCTGGCCTGAATATCCAGTGTCCAGCTGGCAGCAACGGAGTTTAATCCGGTGGATAAGGTAGATTGAGAAGCTGCATAAATGGCAGCTAACAGTAGTCCGGTAACGCCGACAGGAAGCTCAAATGCGATGTAGGAAGCAAAGATCTGATCTTGCGCAGCTGCAGGAGGAAGCTCGTTCTGCTGATAAAAAACGTACAGTCCGGTACCGATCAGATAAAATACAGTTGCGATAAAGATCGACAAAGCGCCGTTTGTCAGCATCATTTTGTTTAATTTTTTCGTATCTGTCGTAGTTGTAAAACGCTGTACAATATCCTGGCTGGATACATAAGAACCCATAGTATTAAATCCAGCTCCTACGATTAAAAGGAAAACACTGTCTTTTAAAATATTAGGACTGAAAATCGGCTGATCCGGCGCAAGGAATTTTCCGTCGTTACGGAAAGCATCAAACAAAGCGCCAAAGCCGCCGTCTGTATGTGCGACTAAAAACAGCAGAGCAATGGTAACGCCGATTAACAGGACGGAACCCTGGATAAAATCAGTCCATAATACGGACTTAAGTCCTCCGGTATAGGAATAAATAATGGCGATTACACCCATAATAATAATCAGAAGATTTACGTTTATTCCGGTCAGATTTGCCAGTACCATACATGGCAGATACATAATGATAGACATACGTCCGATCTGGTAAATGATAAACATTACGGCGCCCAGTACGCGCAGCCCGCGGCTTTCAAAACGCAGCTCCAGATAATGATAAGCTGTGTCAATGTCAAGCTTACTGTAGATTGGAAGGAAAAACCGGATGGTGAATGGGATTGCAAGAATCATTCCCAGCTGTGCAAACCACATAATCCATGTTCCGGCATAAGAGTTTCCTGCCAGGGATAAAAAGGAAATCGGGCTTAATAAGGTAGCGAAGATCGATACGGATGTAACCCACCATGGGATCGTGCCATCGCCTTTAAAATATTCTTTGCCTTTCATATCTTTCTTGGCAAAGAGAAGTCCTGCAAAAAGTACTGCAGCTAAGTATACTACTAAAATAATAAGATCTATTGTTGTAAAACCCTGCATACGTTATCCTCCTGTATGACAAAGGAAGCAGATGTGGCGCGGATGTTTTTTGACCGTACCACATACTTCCTCAAAACCTTGTTACATGTAACGGTTAAAGATAATTTTCTTTTGCAGTCCGGATCATAGAAGCTGCCTGCTCTACGATAGCTGCATCTTCATCGGTAAGCGATGGCAGAGGTTTTCTGACGCCGCCCAAATCCAGACCTTCGTTGATTTTAAGGATGGCTTTGATTACGCCATACATGTTTCCGTGTGCAGAGCACATTTTATAAATAATTTCATTTACGGCATATTGAATCTCACGGGCTTTATCGAGCTGTCCGGCTTTTACATATTCATCCATTTTTAAGAACAGCTCCGGCATCGCGCCATAAGTACCGCCGATTGCGCCTTGTGCACCGATGACTCTGCCACTGATAAACTGCTCATCCGGTCCGTTGAATACGATATAAGAATCTCCGGCAGCCTGTAAAAACATCTGGATATCCTGTACCGGCATGGAAGAATTTTTTACACCGATCACTCTTGGATTTTCGCGCATTTTTGCGAAAAGGCTCATTGTCAGCGCAACTCCGGCAAGCTGCGGGATATTGTAAATGACAAAATCGGTATCCGGCGCTGCTGAGCTGATATCATTCCAATAGTCTGCGATTGCGTGTTCCGGCAGGTGAAAATAAATAGGAGGGATTGCCGCAATTGCGTCTACACCAAGGCTTTGTGCATGTTTTGCCAGTTCCATGCTGTCTGTCGTATTGTTGCAGGCTACATGAGCAATAACGGTCAGCTTTCCGTCTGCTGCTTCCATTACATTTTCCAGTATCCGTTTTTTATCTTCGACGCTTTGATAAATACATTCCCCAGAGGAACCATTCACGTATACCCCTTTTACACCTTTTTCTACAAAATATTTTGTCAGCGCCCGTACCCCTTGCGGACTAATATGGTCTTCGTTGTCATAGCATGCATAAAATGCAGGAATAATACCTTTGTACTTTTCTAAATCTCTCATGTTTCTTCTCCTTTTTACATACGTTTGTTATGGTTCCAATGCTTTTGCAAATGCGCGTGTAATCAGCTGCGGCCTGGTAATAATGGAGCCGACGACGACACAAAATGCCCCCAGTTCAATGACCCGTTTTGCTTTTTCAGGAGTGTCAATATTTCCTTCAGCGATTACGGGATGTTCCGATTTGCTTATAATCTGGCGTAAGATCATAAAATCGTCTGCTTCGATGCGAAGCCCTTTGCTTTGCGGCGTATAGCCTACCATGGTTGTCCCGATAAAATCAAAACCGAGACTGTCTGCGTATATCGCCTCTTCTACGGTAGAACAGTCGGCCATCCATAGCTGGTTCGGATATTTTTCTTTCATACTGCTGAAAAAATCTGCCAGACTTAATCCGCCCGGACGCAGACGTGCGGTAGCATCGACTGCGATGATTTCAGGCTGTACTTCCATCAGCTCGTTTACTTCTTTTTCTGTTGGCGTGATGTAGACGCTGCTGTCTTCATAATCCCGCTTTACGATGCCGATGACCGGAAGATCAACCTGTGACTGGATTTCACGGATATCTTCTTTTGTGTTGGCGCGAATGCCGCAGGCTCCGCCTTCTTTTGCGGCCAGCGCCATGCGGCCCATGATGAAAGAAGAATGCAGCGGTTCGTCGGGCAAAGCCTGACAGGACACGATCAGCTTTCCTTTCATCTGTGTTACTTTTTCGTTCATTGCAATCACCTCCTTGGTTTATGTACAGTATAGCGGTTGTGAAAGGAAATTCAAGCGGTTTGGAAGGTTCTGAAAGTACTTGTGATTGTTTTTTCATCTGCTGAATACTTTGTTAAAATTCGGGACTGGCTTTTGGCACAATTGCACAAAAGTTTTGGATGTTCTTTCGAAGAAATTTATTGAAATTCCTTTTAAAATATGTATACTAATAGTAGGAGACTGTACAAAATTAATATTTCTGTACTTGTTTCTATATAGCTGGCATTAAATAATTGCCAGCTATATAGACCCTCCGGGGGATGCACACTCGCACGAAAATGTAGATGCCGCAAAGCGGACGTGCTCGGCGCAGATGGCGATCATTCATCGCCATCTATATAAAATATGTCCGAAAATACTTTCTTTCCTGAATTTGTTTTTTATTATATATTTTTATCATAGGAATATGCATAGGAACATATATCATAAGAAACGTTAATGAAAGAAATTTGTTGGGGAGAATTGCATCAAGGAACATTTATCGGGGAAAAATTCAATTGAGGAAAATTCGGTTGAAAAAAATTCAATGAAGAAAAGGAGAAAAAAAATGAACATTTACAAAACAAAAAATTATGATGAAATGAGCCGCAGAGCAGCAGCGATACTTTCTGCACAGGTAATCTTAAAGCCGGATTGCGTACTTGGACTTGCTACCGGTTCTTCGCCGGTTGGGCTGTATGAGTGCCTTGTAAAACAATATCAGAATGGGGAGCTGGATTTTTCGAAAGTGACTTCTGTAAATTTGGACGAATACAAAGGACTTGCTCCGGACCATCCGCAGAGCTACCGTAAATTTATGGACAGCCATTTATTCGATCACATTAATATAGATAAAACACATACGTTTGTCCCGAATGGATTGGAGGAAGACAGCGATAAGGCGTGCCGAGACTATGATCTGTTAATTGAGCAGACAGGCGGCGTGGATCTGCAGCTGCTTGGTCTTGGCAATAATGGACATATTGGCTTTAATGAACCTGGTGAAACATTCCAGTGCGGGACCCATTGCATAGAACTAACGCAAAGTACAATAGAAGCAAATAAGCGGTTTTTTGCCAGCGAAGCGGAAGTGCCGCGCTATGCATACACGATGGGAATACGCAGTATTATGTGTGCAAAGAAAATTCTGCTGATCGTAAGCGGTAAGGCAAAGGCAGAAGCTTTAAAAGCTGCGCTGTATGGTCCTGTCACACCAAAAGTGCCTGCATCGGTGCTGCAGCTGCATCCGGATGTAGCAGTTGTGGCGGATGAAGAAGCAATGCAGCTGATTTCATAGACGTTTTTACAAAATCTGACATCATTTGCAAAAGATACCGAAAAAAATGCGGTATATTCCGAAACACTTCCAAAAACAATTCAGTTTTGCTAAGATAAGTGCATGTGGCAGCCGCTTTGTTACAGTTCCTTCCGGTTTTGCTCAGCCCGCTTTGTGCCGGAAGGAGGCTGTAACACCGTTTGAAATATGCGGCTGTTAAATAAGCACCTTATGTGAGCATCTGAATTTCACACGCGTCGTTGCAATTAGTCAATGCAGCCACTACTTACTACCACGTTCTAGCCCCCATCTTACCCTGTGCAAATTTATTTGTTGTTCCTAAGGCGCTTATTTAACAGCCGTAAAACGGGCCTGAAGCGTGGATAAGGCAGGTTTGGCTGCCACTTTTGTATGCATCGATAGAAAGTGAATCGTTTATGTAATAGTTTCGTAGTCAGCATGTAGATATTGTCAGGTCTGTTGACTTATTATGAAAATTATAGTACAGCACTGACGATTAAAAATTTTTCGCAAAAAAACCTCCCATTTTACGGGAAAAT
>CAJUBQ010000055.1 GCA_910584595.1 uncultured Eubacterium sp. | reverse complement strand
ATTTTGGTCTGTAGTTTAGCACTATGTTTTACCATGCAACTACCAAAAACAGGTAGTATATACATTGTCAACGACTTTATATGAAAAAATCATATAAACTCTATCATCCGACGATATCATTTGACCGCGCATCGTCCGTATCATTCATAAACACCACTTTACAACTTTTACAGATGATACCTTGCCGTTGTAGTTCCTTGTGCGTTATTTTTTTTAAAGTTTGAAAGTGGTGTGAACATAGAAATGCATTTTAAGATGTTTTCAATAAGTTTGTAAATTTTTTAAAAGCAATCGTTTCTTTCTCATAATTTTCTTTCAGCTTCGAAATGATTCTTTCCAGAATTTCTTTATTTTGATTGATACTGTTTTTCAAAACCAAATGCAATAAAATTTTATACTCATTTTCCAGCTCTTCAAAAAGTGTGACGCACCCATCATCGCCTTTTAGATATCCTCGTTCAATCATATACTTCAATCGCAGTATCATTAGCGTTTTATGTTCCTGCATAATGCAAAATGATTTTACATTAATTTCATTCGTATTCTTTCGTTTATATTCTTCTACATCCTTTACCAGCTGCAAAATCACATCCACCCCATAAGTCATTCCTTGTCTTGGATTAAAACAATGATTGTATCTGACAGAAGAATCTCTTGCCTCTAAATACTCCATTGCCTGCATATACACTGCATTCCTGTCAAAATGATACGGACTGCCCTGTTCGTTATATTTAAACAAATAAATCGTATTTTTATCATGATAGTAATCCCTTTTACAAAGCAGGTACGCTTTTTTTACATCATCAAATTTATACGTATACTTATTATAGTGCCCGCTTTTGTCATACCCGGACATAAAAAAGATTTTCTCATCCAAATCATATCCATATATAAACTCAACATGGGAAAAATGAAATTTCTCATACACATAACTATTCGGTAAATAATATTCATCCAAATATAGATAGCAATAAAAATCTGTATCAATAATAGTCGTTAAAAAATCGACAATATCAATATTTAACTTATCTATCGTATCTTTTTGGATATTCTGATAATCAAGCAATGAAAAACGCGTATCCCACAATCGATTGTTTCTATCAGAATAATAAAAGTTTACAGGACTATCTTTTGCATCTTTCTCGTGATATATTTGGATAAAGTTCGAATAAAACCAATCCAGGCTGCCTTCTTCATTGAGTATTACCGAAAGCGGATATACATAATCCGGATAACAGATAATCGGTGTTTTTGCCAGTTTTAATATTTTTTTGCTCATATAATCCTCCCTGATGCCCAAATATCAGATTCCATTTTGTTCTTCTTTTTTCGTTTCCTCATGGTTCATTCCTTCTATATTTATAATTTTATTATATTCAATTATTTTTGTCAATAATTATAATATTATAACAGCAGTTTATCATCAACCATATTGAAAATACAGACCATTTGCCGTATAATATTAAAAACTTTCAAGAAAAGGAGCCAAGCATGAAAAAATTAAAAATATCACTCATTTGTCTATTATGCTTACTTATGACAGCATGCGGCAATGAATTCGCCAAACGAGAGTATGATTCTGATAAAAAAATCTCACAACCAGAAGACCGCTACACAAAAGAATTTTCTGTTTTCAAGCCTATAGACGGAGGTTATTCGCTTACCGTTGCTAAATTTAACGGGCGGCAAACATTATGGACAGAGACCTTCGAAGAAAATCAAAATTTAGAGATAAACTTTTCTTTTCGTCTTTCAAAAGGGCTGGCAAAAATAGTACATATTGATCGTAACGGTAATGTTGCAACAGTAATGGAATGTTCTCCCGACACTTCATCCGTCGAATTTGTAACTAAAACTGTGCCAATCAAGAGCGGTCAAAACAGATTGAAAATCGTTGGCTATGATTGCGAAAACATTGATTTGAAAATGTTGTCTGAAGAACTGTAACAGCAAACGCCTGATTCTCAGAAAATGCCCACATCTGTACCAGTATCCAGACAATCCCTGTTCGATGGAAAAAACTTGGTTGCAAAAAGAAAGCCGCAACGCATCTGCGCTGCGGCCATATGATACATCTTTCTATTTCAAAATCTAACGGCAATCCCTCTGGAAAAACAAATGCTCTGCCATTGTCATTCCTGTATAATCTGAAAATTTTCCTTTTTTACCAGTTCTTCCTTCAGCTGCTCAAAATGCTTTCCCCATGTCTCATCTGAAGCTTTCAATGAAGTCGTCATCATAAACTCCTGACGCTTATGCTGCACGTATTTCTGCACCGGCAGATTTTTTTGATATACCAAAAACTCAAAATCCCAATAATCTTGTTCCGATGCAAACCGCTCCATCATTTTCAATGCAATCTCCTTATTATCGGCCTGACGGATTGTCTCTTTCAGCGTATCCAGATAATCCCATACTTCCTCGTCTGTAACAGTAAATCCCTGCGATAACGCTTCCTGATAGAGCGCTTCGCGTTCTGCCATATATTTTACAGCTTCCTTTTTGGCAGACGCTTCTCCCATACCGGCCATCTGATAAAATTTTTCCGCCTGATCGATATCTGCATTTGTCAGATATCCTCTCTTACCGACTGCATAATAACTGCTCATATTTTGCGGTGTTCCTTGTATTGTATATGCTCCAGCTGCAGCAGCGCCCATACTTAATATCAATAAAAACACAACCGTCGCTACAGCCATGCTTTTTGTATTTTTCTTAAAGTTCATAATCGCATCCAGCCTTTCTTTTAACAGTTCCTTGCTCCCGCCAAACGTCACAGAAGCAAGTGAATCCCCATATGTTTGTCTGTTTTTCATTGCATGAAGCAGCGTTATTCCATACGCATAACGCCCTTTTGCGTCCAGCTTTTTTATAACCGCCTCATCACAGGAGAGCTCACAGCAGCGCTCTATTTCTCTGCCCATCAGATAAACAGCCGGATTAAACCAGTGCACACAGATCGTAAATTGTACGAGCCACTTATAAAACATATCACGCCTTTGATAGTGGATCAATTCGTGCTGAATCGCATATTGAAACTCATCTGCCGAAACTTTATATGCCGGCAGCAAAATGCAGGGCTTAAAAAAACCTGCCAGAAGCGGAGACGAGATCAGGCTGTTCGTATAAATGCCTACCGACTTTTTGATCCCGGCCTGTTCCACCAATTTTCCCGCACACTCCCACAATTGCATATCTGCCACTTCTATCCGGCCGGCTTTCATATAGTTTACAAAACACTGATAAATTGTAATTTTACGAACCAGCATTCCAATAAAACCAATCAACCAGATAAGCAAACAAATACTTGTCGGATTTTGTACTGCCATCTGAAAAACTTCCAAAAGAAACGACCTTTCAGATTCAGACTGTAATTGCGTGACATTCTGCCCTGAAACAGACGCAGGTGACAAATCTGTGAACTCAGAAAACGGCACATCTGTATCCGACAACATTTCCTGTTCGTTTTGACCGCTTATTTTTTCCTGTTGCGTATCAAAGTCAAAATACTGAAACAATACTCCCATCAGATTATTTTGCGCAGAAAACGGCAGCAGCAGACGTGCGATCACAATCAGCCAGATATAATATTGGCATCTCCTGCTCAGCCTGTTTTTTATAAGCGGCTTTAACAGCAGCAAAACCATTACGAGCAATGATCCTGAAAAAGATAATGACAGCAGCAATTTTATCATTTCATCCATCATTCTTTTCACCGCCTTCCCAATGTTTTTTCAGTTCTTCATAGTCATCGGCAGAAATCCATTCCTTTTGTATCAGCGTTGCTATTAATCCTTTGGCATTTCCCTCATAAACCTTTTTTAAAAATGTTTCTGTCTGAGCTTCCTGATATTCCGCTTCTGAAACCAGAGCGGTATACTTGTTGCGGCGTCCGATTTTATTCGTTTTTAAAAACCCTTTTTCAATCAGACGAAGCAGGAGTGAAATAATCGTGTTTTTTGTCGCTGCCATTCCTTTTCGCTCAAGCGCCGCTGTAATCTCAGCGTATAAAGCCGTTCCGCCGTTTTCCCATATTACTTTCATCAGCTCCAGTTCAAAATCTGATACCTGTGAAACCATATTCCTGTCCCCCTTTTCCTATTTCATATAACCGTTTCATTACCCATTCAATGGTTTTCATTTGATTCCCATAAAATCTTACAACACTTCCATTCTCTTATCTTGGATTGCAGTATGCCATCTAAAAATAGGATAACATTTTGCAATCTAAAAGTCAACAGGATTTTGCCATAAAACAATTTTTACACATTTCAAAGAGCCAGCTATAATAATTTTAATATAACAGTTCCATAAGTTATCTGAACTGTTACTAAGAGCTTATTTTAAAGTCTGTTGCAATATGGAGGCGTTAACATGGCAGAAAAAGAACAGATGCAAAAAAACATAGAAGAATTCAAACGTTTACAAGATTATATGATTTCTACAGACAAAGATTGCGAAGGATACAAAAAAATGAAAAGGCGTTATATCGCACTAAAAGTGATATTAACCTCTTGCGGAATCAATCTAACAGAGCTGGATATTATCAAAGAATAACCCTGACATTCAAACATGCGGAAAACAATGGCAAATTTTTTAGACGATCTTGGGAAATACAGCGGATGCCGGAACGCAGCTTTTTACAAATGTCATCAGTTTCCGGTGTGTGCCCGCTGTATCGGCCAGTTAAGCGCAGTCATCGTATATTTTTTATCACATACCGCTGACAGAGCCTGCTTCTTAAAGGCAAATCGATGGTCAATTATCTGATTGGATCAAAACCTGTTTTCCTCGAAACGCAAATCCATATCTCCTGATTTGCGTTAAGTCAAATCCCTTTGCAGCCAAAACCGCTGTATATCCTTTATCTTCAATCTGTCTTAATGCAGCCTGCGCCGTATCTTCCAATGTCTTCTCGTCAAAATCCGGATCATAAACCTTAAACTCCAGAATAAATGCCTTATCTGTCGGATCCTTAGGCTCCAACATTACATCATACCTTCCAAACCCGCTTTCCCGGTTAGAAGTGATCTGATATTGATCTGATAAATCTACCATAAGACCAAGAACAAAACCATGATAAAAGCGTTCCGGCTCTGCCTTAGATGGCGCTTTTCCAGAATCAAAAAAACTAAACGTATGAAACGCTACCTCATTCATATAAAGGTTCATTTGTTTTACATCATCACAAAGCATAGCGCGGATAAAGTCATTATAAGCCGGGACAGACTCAGAAAACCATTCTTCGATCATCCCCTCAAACATCAGGCGGACCTCACGATTCGTCAGCGTCAGTTCATAAACAGTTTTCCCGGTTTTTACATTTATGTGAAGATGATTCACCTTCAAATATCCACTGGCCAGCAGAAGACTCCAGATGGCGCTTTCTCTGCGTTCCAGCTGCTCAAACGCCACCTGCTCATCCATTCGTATGCTCAATGACCTTCCGTTCAAAAGATCTTCCATAGTCATTTTTACATTTTTATTTCCCTTTTGAATCAACTGGTTTACCAGCCTGTTACTGCTCGTGTTTGCCCAGTATGAAGCAAATCTTTTTTCTTTCAAATAGTTTAACAAGGACCAGGGATTATAGATTCCTTTTTTTTCCCCAAAGCTAAACCCATCATACCAGCTTTTCACTTCCTGCCCCTGATTTTCCAGTCCGTATTCTTTCAGGGCCTCTTCCACCTCCTGCCAGGTGAATCCAAAGGAATCTGTATAACTGTTTGTTGTAGTTGAAACAATTCTCAGATTGTTTAAATCAGAAAAAATTGACTCCTTACTAATCCTGGTAACACCTGTCATAAGAGCCCGCGCCAAATAAGGATTTGTCTTAAAAGCAGAATTAAATAAACTGCGCACAAACTCTGCCAGTTCATTCCAATAACCGTATAAATAGGCCTCCTGAAAAGGCGTATCATATTCGTCCAGCAAAAGAATCACCTGCTTCTCATAATAACGTGAAAGATAAAGAGACAGCATTTTTAAGGAATTTGAAGCCTCATAATCATTCATGTCCACAGTTATCCGCCCAAAACTTTCCTTTTCTTTTTCATTCAGACAGCCGCTGTCCAATAAAAAATCATATTGATTGAATAATTCTTCGATAATCTGGCAGATTCTTTTTTTCGTCCCGAGCGCTGTAGTTTCTTTTATATCCGCAAAGCTGAGAACAATTACCGGATACGTCCCCTGAAGTTTACGGTATTTTTCTTCCGTCCAGATTGACAGTTCCTCAAATATCTGCCCCTGTTGTCTATATTTAACAGAGAAAAAGCGTTCCACCATATTCATATTCAGGGTTTTTCCAAATCGTCTCGGACGAGTAATCAATGTTACATCATCCCCACTCTCCCACCATTCTTTTATAAAATTGGTTTTATCAATATAAAAATAATGATTGACGATCACTCTCTCAAAACTCTGAATCCCTATCCCTACAGTTCTTGCCATATGTTCTCCCTTCTGCCGGAAAAGCACTATGATTCTCTCATTATATACCCCATAGGAAATAAGTTCAAGGATATTGAGTGAAGCATCTTTTTACATTAGGGCGTCTCTTTTAGTTTCTCAGCGCTTCCTGATACAACGCTTCCCGTTTTCTTGCATAATCAACGGCTTCTGCATAAGCCTCTTTTTCACTCATTCCACCAATCCGGTAATATGCTGCCGTCTGCTCAACTTCATCAGTTGTAATGGTGGCATTTACTCCCTTTTCTAATATTTCACCAGCTTTACACATTTGAAAGAGCAAACTTTCCAATACTTTTAAGAGAAATTTTTTATGAGGAAAGCCTATTACCGGCATATCCGGTGGTTTCGGACTGTTCAGCGTTTATATTGCCGTCTTAAAACATATATGGAATTTTCTTTACAAAGCCCTGCCCCGATACTATAATAAAAACAACAAGACAACGCCATCTGGCTGAACACTAATTTTTAAACAAAGCGAGGTAACCGAATGAATCCAATTCCATTAAACAAAATCCATCTGGTCCCTTTTGATACGATTGCCGGCTATGAAGTGCGTCCGGGCTTTTACGATATCAACGGCGCCACCGCTATTCCTGGCGGCGTAAATTTTACCGTACATTCCAACAATGCAACTTCCTGTGAACTTTTGCTCTTTCGCAGAGAAGAAGACGTTCCTTATGCCGTCTTAAAATTTCCGGACAACTATCGGATTGGAAACGTCTTTTCGATGATTGTATTTAAACTGAATATCGAAGAATTTGAATATGCATACCGGGTAGACGGCCCATACGAGCCTGAAAACGGCCTGATCTTTAATCCGAATAAAAATCTGCTGGATCCTTACGCAAAAGCCGTTACCGGTCAAAGTGTCTGGGGCACGAAAAAGACGCAAAATGACTTTTATAAAGCGCGCGTTGTAAAGGATGACTTTGACTGGGGTAATTTTGTCTTTCCGCATATTCCAATGGAAGATCTGATTATTTACGAACTGCATGTACGTGGTTTTTCCATGGCAGATGCTTCGATTCATGCAAAGCCCGGCACATTTGCCGCATTAATGGAAAAAATCCCTTACCTGAAAAAACTGGGGATTAACGCCGTTGAATTAATGCCGATTTTCGAATTTGATGAAACCGGCTCGCTGCGCACTTATAACGGACACGATCTTGTAGATTACTGGGGTTATAATACGGTCAGCTTTTTTGCGCCGAATACAAGCTACTGCGGCGGTATCGAATATAACAGAGAAGGCACCGAATTAAAACAGCTTGTAAAAGCTCTGCACGATAACGGCATTGAAGTCATTTTAGACGTTGTATTCAACCATACGGCTGAGGGCAATGAACAGGGCAATTTCTTTTCTTTCAAAGGCTTTGACAACAATATCTATTATATGCTGAAACCAAACGGAGAATATTTTAACTACAGCGGTTGTGGCAATACGTTGAACTGCAACCATCCAATCGTACAGCGCATGATTTTAGACTGCCTGCGCTACTGGGTTATGACTTATCGAATCGACGGCTTCCGTTTCGATCTTGCTACCATACTTGGGCGCAACGAAGACGGCTCTCCGATGCGCAAACCGCCGCTGCTCCAAAGCCTTGCCTTTGATCCGATCTTAGGAGATACCAAACTGATCGCAGAAGCCTGGGATGCGGGCGGACTGTATCAGGTCGGCAGTTTTCCATCCTGGAATCGGTTTGCGGAATGGAACGGACGTTATCGGGATGATGTACGCAGCTTCTTAAAAGGTGATCCTGCAAAAGCTTACAGTGCAGCTTTGCGCATTATCGGCTCTGTCGATATGTATGACCCAAAGACACGCGGATACGATGCATCCATTAACTTTTTGACATGTCACGACGGATTTACACTCAACGATCTGTACAGTTACAACCACAAGCATAATGAGGCTAACGGATGGAACAATACGGACGGAAGCAACGATAACTACAGCTGGAACTGCGGCGTCGAAGGAAAAACTATGGATCCTGAAATTTTATCCCTGCGCAAACGAATGGTTAAAAACGCCTGCGCCGTGTTAATGTGCAGCCGTGGAACGCCAATGTTTCTTGCCGGCGATGAATTTGGCAACAGCCAGCATGGCAACAACAACGCTTACTGTCAGGACAATATGATTTCCTGGCTGGACTGGTCGCTCCCTGAAAAAAATAAAGAACTGTTTGAATTTTTCAGTTTCATGATTCATTTCCGCAAAAAGCACGCGGTCATCCGCAAAAATATGCCTCAATGCTCTGTCGGATTCCCGTCTGTCAGCCTGCATGAAGCGCAAGCCTGGAATAGTGATTATCACTGGGATTCTCATGTCATCGGGGTTATGTATGCCGGAAAAGATGAAGAGACGGATCAGGACGACATTGTATTTTTATCTGTTAACACCTACTGGGAGAGCGTATCCCAGCAGCTTCCGCAGCTGCCGATCAATATGCAGTGGGAGACAGTTGTAAATACTTATAAAACACACAGTATATTGGCCGAACCGGAAAAAGTGCAAAATCAGACAATTTTACTGAAACCCAGAAGTGTACAAATATTGACTGCCGTGTCAATATTATAAAATAAATGCCGTAAAATATCAGCCGGCGGAAAAGACGATACCCAGTCATTTTCCGCCGGCTTATTGTGCTTATGTATTAAAAACTGTTTATTTTTGCAGTATATCTACTGTATGTGCGCTTGCCCCAAGCAGATCCGGCCGCTCACATACTGACATCTGATATTGCAGGAACAATGCAAAGGTTTCTTCATCCATCGTGTTTAATACATGTCTTAAATAATTCGCCGGCCCGTCCGGCGCTATGATTTTCAGCCGTTTTAGTCCGGCTGCCTGATTCAGAGCGTCAATATCCTCCAGTCTTACATAGTCATATAAGTGTTCCGGCTTTGACACGCAATGAAAGTCCTGTGTCAGACGTCCGTCCTGTCTGCATTCCTTTACATGATGATCCCGGAAACCATACATCAGCACGCTGTATTCATTCATGCAGTATGCCACCAGAATATAACCTCCCGGCTTTGTCACACGCGCGGCCTCCTTTAATGCCAAAACCTTATCTTCGAACGTATACAAGTGGTACATTGGCCCGAAAAGCAGCGCCATATCATAAGATTCGTCTTCAAAGCGGGACAGATGCAATGCATTTCCCTGATATGCTTTTACCGCACTTGCCTTGGATTTTAAGATACCCAAATTATATTTTACCAGTTCAACCGCTGTTACATCATATCCTTCGTCTGCCAGCTGCACACTATAACGCCCTGTGCCTGCTCCGATATCAATTATCCGAGGATTTGAAATTCCTTTTAGATATTCATGAATATAATGCATCGTAATGATATATTCCACCTGTCCATGTTTTCTGCCAAGACGCTTCTCCTCGCAAAACTTATTATAATATCGTTCCAGCTCTGTCATAATGCTTTTTTACAACCCCGATATCTAAAATACCTTATAATTTGGAATATCCAAAGCCATTCACTACAGCTTCTATTTTCGTGCCTTTTTTGCAGAACGGACAGTCCGCTTTTGGAAACGCCTGATATCCGATGACATCGTTGCCGTCAAATAAAGACTGTACTTTTACATGATTGACCGTACCTACCGTACTGAATATCGAGCCAATTCCTTCAATGACTCCGCCATAATACTGGATTCCCTCCATACTCCTTCGTATCGTCTCTCCGGTCGTCGTTGTCGCTAACAGCAAAATCACATGTTTCCCTGCTATCATATGTTTGGTATTATCACGGAAAATCAACTGATTATCCCTGCTTTGCTCCGGTGAAATCACATAAACCGTCTTATGCTGGTTTGTAGAGGAAATATGCTCTTTTTCAAATTCTTTCGCCAGAAATGCTCCGATGACTTCTGTCCCATCCATGCATACAACAGTGTCTACATAATTCAGGTGTCCGAATTTATGCGCCATAATTTTTGCCGCTTCTTCAGCTTCGGTAATGCGTGCCCGTATTCCGGTTACATCAATATAAAAATTAATATGAGAATTGCTCGTTGCAAAATGCCCCGGGATTGCATGTAAAGCAAGCAGATTGCTTTCTTTTGAATAAAACTTTACCGTTCTTTGTTCCATTTTGTTGTCTCCTTTCAGAAATCCTTGTTGGTACGCCATATGCTATTTCATTTTTCTTGCCTTTATCACATTCCAGCTGATTCTATATTAGACTGTTTTGAAAAATTTCGCAATCGGTTTTTATTGTTTTCCGGTACTGCCAAATCCTCCGCGATTTGAATTTCCAAGAAAATCCGTCTCCTCAAATTGAATTTGCGGCTGGTGTCTCTGAATACGGAACTGGCAGATCCGGTCATTTACTTTGATCTGCGTATCACGCACCGCGAGAACCGGCATCATCCACAGATCCTGATCTCCGCAGTAGCTTTCATCAATAACTCCCATATGATTCGTCTGTAAAATGCCAAAATTTTTGAACGTCGAACTTCTCGGCACAATGACAGCTTCATAGCCTTTTGGCAGCTGTATGGATATGCCAAGGCTAATCAGACGAGATTCTCCTTTTTTCAAAATCACGTTTTCTGCGCTTCGCAAATCAATCCAGTCGCTTTTGCCGTCAATATAGGTCAGCTTTTCTATTTCTTTGGAATGATATTTAATCTTAAGCACCGTCTGTTCCATGATTACCGTTTTACTCCTTTTGTATCTCTGGAACCGATACGCAGCCGATTTAATACGACTTGCGCCGGTTCATACTCTGCTTCTTCCGGTTCCGATTCTGCACTTAGTAAATACATGTGTGTCAGCCTGTCATCGTCCGCCAGACGCATTCCGCGCACACCAATGGCCATCTTTTTCTTTTCCGGTATCGACGATGCTTCAATCCGCAAAAACATCCCTTTTTGCGATTGCATAATAACCGTTTCCTGTTCCGGCTGTGCGGAAAGCATTTTTATAAAGATTACTTCATCGCCATCCGCCAGTTTTGTGGCTGCCGTCGTCCGTTTGGATACGTCAAATTCACTGCCGGATACCTGTTTGACCATTGCCGATGCCGTTCCAAATAAAAGCTTTTGTCCTGTCAACTGACCAAGCGGCGCTAAAAATACACAGTTCTCGCGGTTGCTGTCATAATTGCTTACATTATCCATCGGCTGGCCTTTGTCACGAAACTTTCCGTACGGAAGGTCTAATACTTTTAGCATATGCAGCTGGCCTTTGTTCGTAAAAATACAAATCTTATCTGTATTTTTGCAAAGAAAAACTTCTTTGCTTTCACTGTCTGCCGCTTCCTTATTGCGTTCATACAATGCCACATCCATCGTTCTCGCATATCCAAACCGGTCTATTAGTACGACAACATCTTTTTCTTCTATTTGTTTCTCTACATAGACTGCTTCTGCAAGATTATCGATCCTCGTGCGTCTTGGCCTGGCATATTCTTTTTTAAACGCCCGAAGCTCTTTGATAATGACTTTTTTCATCGAATCCGGATTGGACAAAATATCTTCATACTGTGCAATTTTTTTCAACGTCTGTTCATGATCTTTCAGCAACGCTTCGATTTCCAGCCCAATCAGACGATACAGGCGCATTTCCAAAATAGCTGTCGCCTGACGCTCTGTAAAATCCAGCTTTGCAGCCAGTTTTTCCGACTGCGGACTGCGAAATCTGATATTGCCGGTGTCCCCATGCACAAGGCAGTTTTTGGCTTCTTTGATATTTTTACTGCCTCGTAATATTTCGATAATGAGGTCAATCACATCACATGCCCGGATAAGCCCCTCCTGAATCTCCTTTTTATCCTGCTCTTTGGCCAGTAAATTGCTGTATTTTCTCGTTGCCAGCTCGTACTGAAACTCAACATGATGCCGGATCATCGGGACAAGCCCCATCGTTTCCGGCTTTCCATCGGCAACGGAAAGCATATTGACACCAAAGGTATCTTCCAGCTTTGTCTTTTTATACAGTAAATTGCATAAATTTTCCACATCCGCGCCGCGGCGCAGCTCCAATACAATCCGAATGCCTTCTTTCGAAGACTGATTGGATATATCTACAATGTCGCTTGTTTTTTTTGTTTCTACAAGAGCAAATACGTCGTTTAAAAATTTCCCGATATTAGCGCCAATCATCGTATATGGAATTTCTGTAATTACAAGACGGTCTTTTCCGTTTTTTCCATTTTCAATATCTACCTTGCCGCGAATTTTAATCTTGCCTGTTCCGGTAGCATAAATATTTAACAGATCATCCTGGTTTGTGACAATCCCTCCGGTCGGAAAATCCGGTCCTTTGATATATTCCATCATCTGTGCCGTATTGATGTCAGGATGTTTGATATAAGCAATGACTCCGTCAATGACTTCTCCAAAGTTGTGCGGAGGAATGCTTGTTGCCATGCCAACCGCGATCCCTTCCGCGCCGTTTATTAAAATGTTGGGAACTTTTACCGGCAGCACCTCCGGCTCTTTTTCCGTCTCGTCAAAATTCGGCACAAAGTTCACAATATCTTTATCTAAGTCGGCAAGATAAGCTTCCTGCGTAATTTTTTCCAGACGCGCCTCTGTATAACGCATCGCAGCAGCTCCATCGCCCTCAATAGATCCAAAATTCCCATGTCCGTCTACAAGCGGAAGCCCCCTCTTAAATTCCTGCGCCATCACAACGAGCGCTTCATAAATCGAGCTGTCGCCATGCGGATGGTATTTACCCATCGTATCTCCGACGATACGCGCACATTTTCGATAGGGTCTGTCATAGCGAATGCCAAGCTCATACATGTCATATAAGGTTCTGCGCTGCACCGGCTTTAAGCCGTCACGCACATCCGGCAGAGCCCTTGCTACAATAACACTCATCGCATAGTCAATATAAGATTTTTGCATAATCTCGGAATATTCCGTACGAATCAGGCGGTCTTCTGTCTGCATATTCTTCTCTCCATTTCCGTTCTATATCAATCGTAACCGTTCAGATAACCCATGAAACCGCTGCTGTCAGGCAACTGCAATCCATGCTCCTCAGGCCGGCCTTCAGATAGTAACCGTTCAGATAACCCATGGAACTGTTACGTCAGATATCCAGCTCTGCATCTTCGGCATGTTCATAAATAAACGCTCTGCGCGGAGGCACATCATTGCCCATCAGCATTTCCGTCACGTCCGAGGCCATACGTCCATCTTCAATTTCCACTTTTTTTAAAAGACGGGTCCTGGGATCGAGTGTCGTTTCCCAAAGCTGCTGCGCATCCATCTCACCAAGTCCTTTGTACCTTTGCAGTGTAAACGAACCTTTTTGTCTCTTCCGGTATTTTTTCAGCGCCTCTTCATCATACAGATACTCTTCCTCTCCTTTGCTCGGCATAGCCTTATACAACGGTGGCATTGCGATATAGACATGCCCTTCAAAAATAAGCTCCGGCATAAAACGGTAAAACAGTGTCAAAAGCAGCGTAGAAATATGTGCTCCATCCACATCCGCATCCGCCATAATAATAATTTTATCATAACGCAGCTTGCTAATGTCAAAATCATTGCCATAGCCTTCTGAAAAACCGCATCCGAATGCATTAATCATTGTTTTAATCTCAGCATTTGCCAGCACTTTATCAATGCTTGCCTTTTCCACATTTAAAATCTTGCCCCGGATCGGCATGATCGCCTGATACATCCGATTTCTCGCCATCTTTGCCGAACCGCCTGCCGAATCTCCTTCGACAATAAAAATCTCACATTTTTGTGCGTCTCTGGATTCACAATTTGCCAGCTTTCCATTCGAATCAAAAGAAAATTTCTGCTTCGACAGCAGATTTGTCTTTGCTTTTTCTTCTGTTTTCCTTATTTTTGCAGCCTTTTCCGCACAGCTGATGACTGCTTTTAACGTCTCCAGATTTTTATCAAAATAAAGCTGGATCTCCTCATTTGCAATCTTTGCCACTGCCCGGGACGCATCCTGATTATCCAGCTTTGTCTTCGTCTGTCCCTCAAACCGCGGATCCGGATGTTTAATCGATACGACTGCCGTCATCCCGTTTCGCACGTCCGTACCGGTAAAATTAGCATCTTTTTCTTTTAAAATGCCAAGCTCACGCGCATACTGATTGATAACTGTCGTAAATATCGTCTTAAATCCGGTAATGTGTGCGCCTCCTTCTGCATTGTAAATATTATTGCAAAACCCTAAAATATTTTCATGAAATTCATTCGTATACTGAAATGCCGTCTCTACCGTAATTCCGTCTGATTCTCCTTTGAAATAAACAACATCATGTATTGTCTCACTCTTTCGATTCAGATCCTTAACAAAACCGATAATTCCATCCGGTTCATGATATTCTATATGTTCTACAATTTCCCCACGCCGGTCTTCAAAAATAATCGTAAGCGCCGGATTCAGGTATGCTGTCTCATGCATCCGGCTTTTTACTTCGTCTCCTTTAAACCTTGTCTTTTCAAAAATCTCCGGATCCGGCAGAAAATTGATCCTGGTACCGGTCTGTTTCGTCTTTCCAATCTTTGGCAGCAGGCCGTTTTCCAGCTGCATAACCGGATTGCCGCGTTCATAACGGTCATGATGAATATAGCCGTCTCTGCTGATCTCTACATCCAAATACACAGACAGCGCATTCACGACTGAAGATCCTACGCCATGCAGACCGCCGCTTGTCTTATAGACAGAGCTGTCAAATTTTCCGCCCGCGTGCAGTGTGGAAAATACAACGCGAGCGGCCGGTATCCCTTTTTGGTGCAGGCCAACCGGAATCCCACGTCCGTTATCTTCTACCGTACATGAACCATCCGCTTCCAATGATACATAAATCGTATCACAGGCGCCTGCCAGATGTTCGTCCACCGCATTATCTACAATCTCGTATATTAAATGGTTCAGCCCTTTTCGGGACACGCTTCCGATATACATGCCCGGGCGTTTACGGACAGCTTCCAGCCCTTCCAGAATAGAAATGCTGCCCGCATCATATACTTCTTTATTTGCCATGTTTCCTGCTCCTTTATGTCGGAATATATTAAACATGCTATAGTATACCACAAATCTTTGGAATGTGTAAAGAATTTTTACGAACTTTTGTTCGATTGCAAAATATCATATTAGATTAAAATTTTTGAAATAAAATATTAGCAGATTTGATCGCATTCCAAATCTGCTAATATCAGAATCAATAATGACAGATGATCCCGCTGCAACGATTAAATCTCTTCATCCATCTCTACATGCACTTTTTGTAAATGCCAGATATCTCTTACATATTCCTCGATCGTGCGGTCAGAAGAGAACTTGCCGACATTTGCAACATTTAAAATAGCACTCTTTGCCCACTGACGTTCATCTTTATAAGCCTGCATAACACGCTCCTGTGCCTGTGCGTAAGAACGGAAATCTGCAAGTACAAAATACGTATCTGCGTACTGCGTACAATTCGTATTCAGTAAAGAATTATACAAATCACGGAACAGTTCCGTATCATGTTTGGAATAGAAACCGTTAATCAGCTGCATCAATACCTGACGGATTTCCGGATCGCTGTTGAAGATTTCCATTGGATTATAATCCCGTTTGTTTTCATGTTCGATGACTTCATCGGAACTCATGCCAAAGATAAATGCATTCTCTTCGCCCATCTCTTCCACCATCTCTACGTTGGCGCCATCCATCGTTCCGATTGTTAATGCACCGTTTAACATAAATTTCATATTTCCGGTACCGGATGCTTCTTTGGATGCGGTAGAAATCTGTTCGGATACGTCCGCTGCTGCAAAGATCCATTCAGCATTGGATACACGATAATCCTCGATAAATACAACCTTAATTTTATTATCGATGCTTTTATCGTTATTAATTACATCTGCTACGCTCGTAATTAATTTGATCGTCAGCTTTGCGATTTTATATCCCGCGGCTGCCTTAGCGCCAAAGATAAACGTACGCGGTACAAATTCCATAGACGGATTTTCTTTGATCTTATTATACAAATACATCACGTGCAGAATATTCATCAGCTGACGTTTATACTCATGCAGACGTTTTACCTGTACGTCAAAGATCGAACGTGGATTTACTTCGATTCCGTTATGGTCAAAAATATATTTTGCCAGACGTCTTTTATTCTGGTATTTAATATTCATAAATTCCTGCTGCGCCTTTTCATCATCCGCATAAATTGCCAGCCTTTTCATATGAGACAGATCCGTGATCCATTCGTTTCCGATATGGTCTGTGACCCACTGTGCGAGCAGCGGATTGCCGTGGAGCAGGAATCTTCTTTGTGTAATGCCGTTTGTCTTATTGTTAAACTTCTCCGGGAACATCTCATAAAAATCTTTTAATTCCTGGTTTTTCAATATTTCGGTATGCAGTCTTGCCACACCGTTTACGGAATAGCCCGCCGCAATCGCAAGATTCGCCATTTTTACCTGTCCGTCGTATACAATCGACATTTTCTGAATCTTTTGATAGTCATTCGGGAACTTCTGCTGGATAGACAGTACAAATCTGCGGTTAATTTCTTCTACGATCTGATAAATTCTTGGAAGCAGTCTGGAGAAAATCTCAATCGGCCATTTTTCCAAAGCTTCTGCCATAATCGTATGATTTGTATAGGCGCAGGTCTTTGTCGTTATCGCCCATGCGTCGTCCCATCCCATTCCTTCTTCATCCATCAATAAGCGCATCAGCTCTGCTACCGCCAGCGTCGGATGCGTATCATTCATCTGAATGACCACTTTATCCGGCAGCATACGAATATCCGGGTGGTTTTTCTTAAATTTTTCGAGCGCTCTTTGTAAAGAAGCGGATACAAAGAAATACTGTTGTTTTAATCTCAGCTCCTTGCCTGCAATATGATCGTCGCATGGATACAATACATCGGTTAAGTTTCTGGCCAGATTTTCTTCTTCTACTGCCTTGCGGTAGTCGCCTTTGCCAAATGCTTCCAGCTCAAAATATTTCATCGGCTCCGCATCCCAGATCATCAGCGTGTTTACCATATTATTGTTGTAGCCTACGATTGGCATATCATAAGGAATCGCTCTGACAGACTGGTAATTTTCATGAATAAATCTGGTCTGGCCATTCGGTGCGTTTTCTGCACGCACATAACCGCCGAATTTTACTTCATAGCTGTATTCCGGTCTGCGCAGCTCAAACGGATAACCGTCTTTTAACCAATTATCCGGAGTTTCAATCTGGAAGCCATCTTTGATTGCCTGTTTAAACATCCCATAACGGTAACGAATGCCGCAGCCATATGCAGGATACCCCAATGTTGCAAGCGATTCCATAAAACAGGCTGCCAGTCTTCCAAGACCTCCGTTGCCAAGCGCAGGATCCGGTTCCTGATCTTCAATCACATTAATATCAAGCCCTAACTCCTCCAGCGCTTCCTGCACTTCCTTATATGCCGTCAGATTAATGAGATTATTGCCAAGCGCACGTCCCATTAAAAATTCCATAGACATATAATAAACAATCTTCGGATCTTCCTTATCAAACGTCTTTTGTGTCGCCAGCCATTCGTCAATGACCACATCTTTGACTGTATTGGCCACTGCCTGATAAATTTCCTGTTGACTCGCCTCATTCAGCGTTTTGCGGTAAAGATTTTTTACATTGTCCTTTACGCTTTTGATAAACGCTTCTTTTTCAAACATCTTGCTCTTCATTGGTGTCCTCCTTTTTATTGTTTTTCAACGCTTAATGTCACCTTTTCACCGTTGATGTTCCACTCCTTGCTATATCCGCTCAAATGATCTGCAGCTATAGATACGGCCAGAACCTCAGATTGGATCGTTTGTTTATTTCTTTCAAAAATATCCGCAGCTTTTGCATCTGCCTGATAAGAAACCGTAATATGATCCATGACCTCAAATCCGGCTTCTTTGCGCATCGTCTGCAGCTTGCTGATAATTTCACGCACAAATCCCTCTTCCAGCAGCTCCGGCGTCAGATTCGTATCTAATACAACAGTAACAGACGAATCTCCCTCTGTCATATATCCTTCCATCTGTGTCATCGTGATAAGCAGATCGTCTTCTGATAATACAACGTTTTCGCTGATGCTGTCAAGCCGAAGTACGCCTGTTTCCCGCAATGTACGCATCGCTGCGTTACCGTCCAAAGCAGCCAGCTCCTGTTGAATCTGCTTTAAATATTTCCCATATTTCGGCCCTACCGTACGAAGCTGTGGCTTAAACGTATAGTCTGTGTATGCGCTTACATCCTCTGTAAAAGATACTGTCTTTACATTCAGTTCATCTTCGATAATTTTTACAAAATAATCCTGCAGATCTACAGGCGCCTTTACAAACATCTTTCCGATCGGCTGACGGTTCTTAATATTCGCCGCGTTACGGCACGCGCGCCCCATGACAACGATCTTTAATACCGCGTCCATATCTTCTTCCAGCTGCGGCTTGATATACGATTCCATAACTGCAGGAAAATCGCATAAATGCACGCTTTCCGGTGCAGACGCATCCACGCTGCATACAAGATTGCGGTAAATATCTTCCGTAATAAACGGAACTAACGGAGCAGCTGTCTTCGCAATCGTTACAAGCGCTGTGTACAAGGTCATATATGCATTGATTTTATCCTGCTCCATGCCCTTTGCCCAAAAACGCTCACGGCTTCTTCTGACATACCAGTTAGACATCTCATCCGTAAAATTATCCAGCGCTCTGGCCGCTTCCGGAATCCGATAGTTTCCAAGATTCTCATCCACCGCCTTTACAACAGAATTCAGTTTGGATAAAAGCCACTGATCCATCACGTTTAGTTTCTCATACTCCAGCTTATATTTCGAAGCGTCAAATCCATCTATATTCGCATATAATACAAAAAATGCATACGTATTCCAAAGCGTGCCTAAAAATTTGCGCTGACCTTCCTGTACCGCTTTCCCATGGAAGCGGTTCGGCAGCCACGGTGCACTGTTAATGTAAAAATACCAGCGAATCGCATCCGCGCCATATGTCTTTAACGCTTCAAACGGATCAATCGCATTTCCTTTGGATTTGCTCATTTTCTGTCCGTTTTCATCCTGCACATGTCCGAGTACAATGACATTTTCATACGGCGCCTTGTTAAACAGCAGCGTAGATTCCGCCATCAGAGAATAAAACCATCCGCGCGTCTGATCGACCGCTTCTGAGATAAACTGCGCCGGGAACTGCTGTTCAAACAAATCCTTATTTTCAAATGGATAATGGTGCTGCGCAAACGGCATAGCTCCGGAATCAAACCAGCAGTCGATCACTTCCGGCACACGATGCATCTGTCCGCCGCATTCGCAGCATGGATAAGTCACCTCATCGATATACGGCCGGTGCAGCTCTGTATCCGCCACATCCTGCCGTCCGCATTTTTCTGCCAGTTCCGCCCGGCTGCCAATGCATTCCTGATGTCCGCAGGCACATTCCCAGACCGGAAGCGGCGTGCCCCAGTAACGGTTGCGGGAAAGCCCCCAATCCTGGATATTTTCCAGCCAGTCTCCAAAACGTCCTTTGCCAATCGACTCCGGTATCCAGTTCACCGTATTGTTGTTGCGGATCAAATCTTCTTTTACTTCGGTCATTTTAATAAACCACGATTCTCTCGCATAGTAAATAAGCGGCGTATCACATCTCCAGCAATGCGGATACTCATGCTCAAATTTCGGTGCGTCAAATAACAATCCTGCCGCATCTAAATCCTTTAATACCATCGGATCCGCTTTTTTTACAAAAACGCCCGCGTAATCCGTTTCTTCTGTCAGCTCGCCTTTGCCATTCACCAGCTGCACAAACGGCAGATCATACTTTCTGCCTACCTGAGCATCGTCTTCACCAAATGCAGGCGCAATGTGTACGATTCCCGTACCATCTGTCATCGTTACATAGGAATCACAGGTTACATAAAATGCTTTCTTATGCTGTTTTTCCACTAATGCATCTGCAAAATGAAACAGCGGCTCATACTCCTTGTATTCCAAATCTGTCCCTTTGTATGTCTCAAGCACTTCATAGGCTGACGATGACTCATCTTCCTTTGCAAGATTTGCAAACACCTTATCTAACAACGCCTGCGCCAGATAATAAATATAGCCGTCTGCTGCTTTTACCTTGCAGTATACCTCATCCGGATTCACACAAAGCGACAGATTGGATGGAAGCGTCCACGGCGTCGTTGTCCATGCGAGAAAATATGCATCCTCTCCCACAGCTTTAAAACGCACGATCGCAGAACGTTCCTTAACCGTCTTATATCCCTGCGCGACTTCCTGAGACGAAAGCGGCGTCCCGCAGCGCGGACAGTACGGAACCGTCTTGAAACCTTTATACAGCAGCTTTTTATCCCAAATCTGCTTTAACGCCCACCATTCTGACTCAATATAATCATCTTCATATGTCACATAAGGATCGTCCATATCTGCCCAGAATCCGACCGTTTCTGAAAAATCTTCCCACATCCCTTTGTATTTCCATACGGATTCTTTGCACTGTTTGATAAACGGCTCCATGCCATATGCTTCAATCTGGTCTTTTCCATTTAATCCAAGCAGTTTTTCCACTTCCAGCTCTACCGGAAGCCCATGTGTATCCCATCCGGCTTTACGCGGCACATATCTTCCTTTCATCGTCTGGTATCTTGGAATCATGTCTTTAATGACACGTGTCAGCACATGCCCGATATGCGGTTTGCCGTTCGCTGTCGGCGGCCCATCATAAAACGTATATGTTTCACCGTTTTTTCTGGAATCCATTGATTTTTGGAAAATCTTTTTCTCTTTCCAGAAATCAATGACCTTATGCTCTCTTTCTACAAAATTCATGTTGGTATCTACTTTGCTGTACATACTCTGTCTCCTTTTTGTTCGATCACAATGTTAATAAAATTTGCCCCTGTCGTCAAAGAAATCGAAAAAGTTTTCATAACCATTGTCATAATCATAGTCAAAGTCATATTCCGGCTGCTCTTCCCTGTAATATTCCTCGGCTTCCCGATAATACTGCATAAACGGCCCCCACAACAACGCAATTGTCGCAATCAGCGCAAGGATGGATAAGACCGCTGTAATCATTCCGGTAAGCGCCATCCCTTTGCCCTGCGGCCCTTTGCTGTACTGCAGAATTCCAAAAATAATCGCTGCAACTGCCAATGGAATATTCACACACGTACAAAACAGCATCAACGACAAAATACCAAGAATCATCGACGCAATTCCAAAACCTGTGCTGTAAGCTTTGTTATCTGGTTTTTGATACTGCTGATATGGGCTATTTTGCTGATTTTGCCCCTGCTGATACGGGCCATTCTGCTGATTTTGCCCCTGCTGATACCAGGCGTTTTTATTATAATCATTTCTCTGCTGATACTGGCTGTTTGGATCATAGCCATTCTGCTGATAACCGCCACCCTGCCGGTACTGGTCATTGGGATCATAACCATTCCCCTGCTGGTACCGGTTATTGGGATCATAGTCATTTTGCTGATAGCTGCCCTGCCGGCCGTACTGGCCATTCGGATCATAGCTGCCGCTCTGCTGATACGGGCCATTTGGATCGTAACCGCCGCTCTGGCCGTACTGGCCATTCGAATCGTAATTACTGCTCTGCTGGTACTGGCCATTCGGATCATAGCTGCCTGTCTGACCGTACTGGCCATTCGGATCATAGCTGCCTGTCTGACCGTACTGGCCATTCGGATCATAGCTGCCGCTCTGACCGTACTGGCCATTCGGATCGAAGCTGCCGCCCTGCTGATATGGGCCGTTTGGATCATAGCCACCCTGCTCATAAGGGCTATTTGGATCATTAGAAGCGTTTTCATCCTTTTGATCCTTTTCATCCTTTTCATCCGTCAGCTCTTTTTGGTCTGTCTGTATGGGATGATTTTCCTGCTCCAGGCCGGTATCTTCGTATTGACTTTTATCTTCCATTGCTGCAATCACCTCTTTCATATTTTATATATCCAAAACGATTTGTCAATCCCTGCCATACAAATCCCTGGTATATACTTTCTCTGCCACATCTTCTAATTCCTGCGCGAAACGGTTTGCCACGATCACATCAGCGCTTTTCTTAAACTGATCCAAATCACGTATGACCTGACTTCCAAAAAACAGATCTTCTTTTAACAACGTAGGTTCATAAACAATAACCGTTGCTCCTTTTGCTTTAATACGCTTCATAACGCCTTGAATTGAACTCTGTCTGAAATTATCCGAATCCGCTTTCATCGTCAGACGGTAAATGCCTACCACACATGCATTTCCCGGCAGTCCGTTCAATCCCCTGCTGCTGTCTTTTTCATAATAACCGCCTTTTGCAAGAATCTGTTCTGCTACAAAATCTTTACGCGTGCGATTGGATTCCACAATGGCTTCGATTAAATTCTCCGGCACATCTTTATAATTCGCCAAAAGCTGCTTCGTATCCTTCGGCAGACAATAGCCGCCGTACCCAAACGAAGGGTTATTATACTGCTGCCCGATTCTTGGATCCAGACAAACCCCTTCGATAATATGTTTTGTATTCAGTCCACGAACCTCTGCATAAGTATCCAGCTCATTAAAATAAGATACCCGCAATGCCAGATACGTATTCGCAAACAGCTTGACCGCTTCTGCCTCTGTGGATTCCATATAGAGCACCGGAATATCTTTTGCATACGCCCCTTCGCATAAAAGACCTGCAAATACCTCTGCCTCATTGTCCATTTCTTTGCAAACACTTCCCACAATAATTCTGGACGGATACAGATTGTCATGCAGCGCATGTCCTTCCCGCAAAAACTCCGGAGAAAACAACAGACGTTTTGTCCCGTACTTTTTACTTGCTTCTTTTGTAAAGCCGACCGGAACGGTAGATTTTACGACAATCGCTGCATTTTTATTTAGCGCTGTCACATTTTGTATGACCTCTTCCACGGAAGAAGTGTCAAAATAGTTAAGTTTTGGATCGTAATTGGTCGGGGTTGAAATAATGACGATATCAGCACTCTGATAAGCCTGCGTTCCATCTGTAACCGCAGAAAGCTGCAGCTGTTTTTGTTCCAAAAAATCAGTAATATCCTGATCGATAATCGGTGATTTGCGCGCATTAATGAAAGATACTTTTTCCGGCTGAATATCTACCGCTGTTACTTCATGATGCTGGGAAAGCAGGACTGCCAGTGACAATCCTACATACCCGGTTCCTGCTACCGCTATTTTCATCTGTTTTCCTCTCTAATCCCAAAGGCATCCACCGTATACGCCTGAATCTGTAAGCTGGCGGAACGCTTCTACAACGCTGTCTTTATCTTCCGCATAAGTAACTCCGAACCATTTATCCGGTGTAGGCAGAACTTTCACGGTAGCCTGCCCGCTCTGCAGCATCTGGTCGATCACCTGCGGCAGCAAATATTCTGCCTTAATTTCTGCCGGATCTATCTGCTGCATAAATTCTGTAAATTTTTCCTGCAATACCTGTAAAAATTCCGGCGTAAGTCCCCACAGATTCATAGACGCAGGTGTTTCATCTGCCAGCGCCGTACCATCTTCGCTGCAGATTCGTCCATCCTGTGTGCGTTCGATCCCGCCTGTTTCTACAACTTTTAATAACTCATTGTTATCATTTGTCTGACAAATGCCACGCGTTACAGCGCCATTTTCGCTGAGTGTATTCTGAATCTGAAAACCAGCCATACAATACTGCCCCGTTGTATTTTCATGCTCTCTTAAAAAGTGATATACATTTTTAAATGCTGTTTTTCCATAATAGTCATCTGCATTGATTACCGCAAACGGTACATTGAGTATTTTCCTGCAAGCTAATACCGCATGTCCCGTCCCCCACGGTTTTACACGCTCAGGCGGACAGGAAAAGCCTTGCGGAAGGTCATTGTTATCCTGAAATACATATTCTACCGGACATACTTTTTCAATTCTCGAACCGATCACTTCTTTAAACTCCGCTTCGATATCTTTGCGAATAATAAATATTACCTTTGTAAATCCTGCTTCCAATGCATCATGAATCGAATAATCAATAATAATTTCCCCCTGCGGCCCTACTTTTTGCAGCTGTTTAATACCTGCTCCATAACGGGAGCCGATACCGGCGGCCATAATCACAAGCGCTATATCTTTCATAAATGAAATATCCTCCTTCGTTTTTCAAAATGACTTACTTATCATACCATTACTGGCCGTTTTGTTCAAGGGTAAACCTGTTTTGCTGGAATTTTGTTGCACACAAGAAAAAAACTATGCTATAATGCTTTTATTAATTACAGAAAGGAACAGTACAACTATGGAACATTATTATCAGCCAGAAATCGAATGTGCATCTGCAGACCAGATACGGGCCTGGCAGGATGAACGACTGGCAAAAACAGTAAAACGGGTTTATGAAAATGTAACATTCTATAAAAATAAAATGGATCAGGCAGGAATCAAACCGGAAGATATCCAATCCGTAGACGATTTACATAAACTGCCGTTTCTGACAAAAGATGACCTGCGCGACGCCTATCCGTACGGCCTGCTGGCGTCTCCTTTATCTGACTGCGTACGCATCCAGTCAACGAGCGGCACTACCGGGCGCAGAGTCGTTGCATTTTATACGCAGCACGATCTGGATCTTTGGGAAGAATGCTGCGCCCGGGCAATTGCTGCCGCCGGCGGCACAAAAGATGATGTCGTGCATGTCTGCTATGGTTACGGCTTGTTTACGGGCGGACCCGGATTAAACGGCGGTTCTCACAAAATCGGCTCTCTCACGCTTCCAATGTCATCGGGAAATACCGACCGCCAGATACAGTTTATGTGTGACCTTGGCTCTACGATCTTATGCTGTACACCGTCTTATGCAGCTTATCTTGCAGAATCCATCTGGGAGCGCGGCCTGCAGGATCAAATAAAACTGAAAGCAGGCATCTTCGGCGCAGAAGCCTGGACAGAGGAAATGCGGCATGATATCGAACAAAAGCTCGGGATCAAAGCTTTTGATATTTATGGGCTGACAGAAATATCCGGCCCGGGTGTTTCTTTTGAATGCAGTGAACAGACAGGTATGCATATTAATGAAGATCATTTTATAGCCGAAGTCATCAATCCGCAAACAGGAGAAACGCTACCTGACGGCGAAAAGGGAGAGCTTGTATTTACAAGCATTACAAAAGAAGCTTTTCCGCTGCTTCGTTACCGTACCAGAGATATTTGCATACTCAGCCATAAAAAGTGTTCTTGCGGACGCACGCATGTAAAAATGACAAAACCGTTAGGACGCAGTGACGATATGCTGATTGTAAAAGGCGTCAATGTATTCCCGTCCCAGATTGAAACGGTTCTTCTCAATCAGGGTTATCCGGCAAATTACCAGATTATCGTTGGCCGTAAAAACAACAGCGATACGATTGAAGTGCAGGTAGAAATGACACAGGAAATGTTCTCCGATAATGCCGGCGTCGTTGCTGAGCGCGAAAAGAAACTTGTAAATGCGTTAAAGGCAATGCTTGGAATTTATGTAAAAGTAAAACTCGTAAATCCAAAGACCATTACCAGAAGCGAAGGAAAGGCTGTCCGCGTCATTGACCAGAGGAATTTATATCAGGGATAAGACTACGCAAACAACATCTTATAAAAACTTCATCAGACAGGAGGGGAATCTTATGACAGTAAAACAAATTTCCATATTCGTAGAAAACAAACCGGGAAAACTTGCAGAGCTGACCGAATATCTGCAGCAGTCACAGATCGATATGCGGGCATTGTCCATTGCAGAAGCTCAGGATTTCGGCATCGTGCGCATTATCGTAGACGATGCTTACAAAACATCCTGTGTTTTAAAAGAAGCCGGATATGTCGCTTCGATTACACCGGTGCTTGCCGTAGAAATGCCGGACGAACCGGGAAGTTTATTTAAGATTTTAAATATGCTGGGCGACGGCGGCGTCAATCTGGAATATATGTACGCTTTCCTGACCCGTAAAAAAGCGACCGCCTATATGGTGCTGCGGGTAGAAAATAACGAGAAAGCAATCGAAGTTTTAAATAAGCATGGAATTCATACGATTTGCCAGGAAGCGCTTGCGAATTTATAGATTTTATAAATAATCATATGGTCTTTGCGGTATCTTTTCCCATTACCGCAAAGACTATACGGTATCCCGCATTCTTTCCTGCTGATTCTACAATTGTATCTTTTCAGGAAATGCCTCCCTGCGCATAATCCCCCACATTTTATCGATATATGCCAATGTATAAAAATTTTCATAATAATGATAGTAAAACGCCCCTTTTAACGTCATACGGTATATCCCTTTTTGTTCTGTCACAAACCCCAGACGCTTTGCGAGAAAAAACTCAAATCCATACATTTTCTTAAGCGGAATTCCAAAAAACTTTTCAAAATCCGCAGCGCTCACCTTCATGCTGTAAGCCGTCCAAAATAAATAATACACCATTCTCTGCCGCAGCGAAAACCGAAGTGTTAAAGAGGTTGGAAGCTCCCCGCAGTCCATCCGCCTGCAGTATTCTTCGACCGAAAATGTATTTATTTTAAATTGTTTATGCAAAAGCGTCGTCGCTGAACATCCAAATCCAAGAAAATAATCTCTTGTCATAGAAGAATAGCGGGCCCCTTCCTCATTGGAAAATGTCCAGATGGAAGTACGTCTGTATCCCTTCGACATACAGTATTTTGTAACTGCATTCAGCAGCCTGTATTTTTCCTTTTTTTGCATTCCATGAACGGAACTGGATGTAAAGGTAAAATCAATAAAAGGATAAATGGCGATATGGTTCGCTCCATTTGCGAAGGCAGTATCAATATCCGCTTTCAAATCAGCAAACGTCTGCTCTGGAAGAGCAAAAATAAAATCCATCGAAACCGTTTGAAAACGGACTGCTTTCAATGCGCTGCGGATAGCAGAAAGACAAACAGGTTTCCGTCCTAAAATGTTTTGATACTTCTTTTGGAACGACTGAATACCGATACTGATTTTCGTTACGCCTGCCTCCTTAAGACTTTGCAGCAGCGGAACCGTCACATCATCCGGATGCAATTCCACGCCGATTCCCTCAGTAATGATAAAATACTGCCGGATTGCTGTTAGTATTTCTTTGATACGATCTGCTGCAAGCGCAGGCGTCCCGCCGCCAAAATATAAGCTTGTAACCGTTTTCTTCGTATGATTTTTCTTCGTATGGTTCATCTTTCCAACCATATGAATTTCCCGGATTAACGCGTCGATATAACGGCTGCATCGCTCCTCTGCATATACCTCTTTGCAATATGGGCAAAAATTACAAATACTCCTGCAAAATGGAATATGCACATACAGTCCAAGATTCTGACATTTTCCAAAAGAAAGCTGTCTGTCAGATTCATTTGTAAATACAAAAGGCTTCCCCGAACGGGTCAGCCATATTCTCGTTAAAGTTGTAAGGAAACTCATTTTTTCTCCTATGCGCACTTGTTCTATATGAACTTCTCTTATTATATGAACTTCTCTTATTATATGAACTTTTTTATATGCACTTCTTTTATATGTACTTTAAATAAGTCCGCAGCATATCCAAAATAATTTTTATATTGCCGCGAAACAAAAGCGTATATTCTGCCACAAAAAAATATCCGCACTGCTGACACAGGCCCGGTACATCGATGCACCGTCCGCAGACGCTTACTTTTCCATCTTCGATCACTACGCATTGATAACAGGGAGTCGGAAATTGATTATGAATGATATAAGGAAATGCACTTTTTAAATTAAATACAGGCGCCCCTTTTTTCATCATCCCGGCAATGACCCTGCAGCAGTATGCTTTTTCGCTTGGGCTTAATGCCAGCTGTGCGGTATCCGGATATGGCGTATGAAAATTAAAAGAAACCGCTCGCACATTCGGTGTGTTTTTGGCCAACAGACAGACCTCTCGAACTGCCTTTTTATTGATCTGATTCACCGCCATATAAAAGCAAATATTATCCGAAGTTGCATTCCTGACATTTTTCATAATGGTATCGTAAGTATCGCCTCTCACCTTATTGTGAAGCCTGCGGTTTCCATCCAAACTAAGCAGGATCAGATCTGCCTGCGGCAAATCAATCGGAAACGTCCCATTCGTTACTGCATTCACAATCAAAAACCCCATACGCTTAGCCTCAATGACCAGATCACGCAAACGTTTCCCTTTATCGTGCCACAAAAAAGTTTCGCCGCCGCAGAAAAATAAAATACGGACTCCCATATCATACAGCAGCTTCATTTCCCGCATGATCTGTCGATATGGATGCATGACAAAAGTAATGTTGTTTACCGAACAGTGTTTGCATTTTAAATTGCACTGATCCGTCAATATTACCGTTCCTACAATAGGATCTTTTTTATGAAACAGCACTGTTTTTATTCCAAATTTTGCAAAGTATACAAAAGACGACAACTTCATAATCTGTCCTGCCTCACTGACTGGTATGATGTACCGGATTTGTTGTAGAAACAGTATAGCATACGGGTAATTGCAGGTCAATCGTTATTGTTCCCTCCCAATGTCATTTATTTCATGGATTGTTACTATTCACGGGGGTGGACAAGTAATAAAGCAACAGTTTAGACAAAGTGTTGCGTACTGGCTATGCGAACGCTGGATGGGAGGCGTTGGCCTGTCTGTTTGTGACTTTTCCAGAATGTAAGAAGTTCTAGGCATTCTGCATCCAGGCTATGGCATCGGACGGTCGCGCCGCCTAATTCGCCCTGGCTTAACGCCAGCAGCTAAAGGCGCTGCTGCGGCTTCGCCGCCTGTGTATCGGGCAGAATACCAAGAGCTTCTAAACATTC
>CAJUBQ010000054.1 GCA_910584595.1 uncultured Eubacterium sp. | reverse complement strand
TTTTAGTCTGTAGTTTAGCACTATGTTTTACCATTCGACTACCAAAGACAGGTAACATTTTCTAATAAATTGTTATCTGAAAGTATTTTATACCACTTTCTTATTTTTTGCAATATAAATGAAAAGATTGGCAATTATTACCGGAAAAACAAATCTATTGCTATTAAAATCTGTTAAATATATCCCATAAAAAGAAGTGAATAACAAAATAAAAATAGTAGACTTATTTACATAATTGAGACAAAAAAGACCTTTTTTTTCTGTGTATTCTATTAAAAAAAACGTACTTTTTCCTTATTTCTCGCGCATTTCGCGCGATAGGATGACATAAGAAAAGCATAACAATTTATTAGAGAATGTTGTGTTCTCAAAAGCGGTCAATTATTATGAGCAAGACGGAGGAAGGCTATGAAAGAACTGAATTATAGTAAGATGGGAATGCGTATCCGCCAGGTGAGAAAGGCAAAGGGATGGTCACAGGAAGAGCTTGCGAATAAATGCGGTATTAGTATGTCATTTTTAGGACATATTGAGCGTGGGACAAGAATTATGAGTCTGGAGACGTTTGTCAGCATTTGCATGGCTTTGGATGCAAATGCTGATGAGCTGCTTTGGGGTGTGGCGCATCCGTCAGATGCAGTGCTTGAGATGTGGAAGGCGCCTGTAAAGAAGACGGAGAAGGCATCCTCCAGGCAAGATGCGGACAGTTATTCTATGTATATCCGTATTATGAAGTCAGTGGCGGAAATTATGAATGAAACATAAAAAAACGGCTAAAAGCGTATTAATGGCTGTATCTGTGGCATCTATGATTGACCAGTTTAATATGCAAAACCTTCGCTTGCTGCTCAGTCTTGGATACGAAGTGCATATCGCGTGTAATTTCAGGAAGGGGAATACGTGCAATGAAAAAAGAATTCAAAACCTTTTAAGAAAACTGGCGGATATGCACGTTGTCTGTCACCAATGGGATTGTCCAAGAAGCGTATACTCTGCAGTGCGCAGTTGTAAAGCTTATCGGCAGCTTTTGAAGCTGATGCATCGGTATTCGTTTGCCTGGATACACTGCCAGTCTCCCATTGGCGGTGTGCTGTCACGGCTGGCTGCGCATAGCAAAGGCATTCCGGTCATCTATACAGCGCATGGGTTTCATTTTTACAAAGGTGCGCCAATCCAAAACTGGCTTTTATTTTATCCGGTGGAAAAAATGTTGGCACATTGGACAGATGTATTGATTACTGTTAATAAAGAAGATTACTGGTTTGCAAAACGGCATCTGAAAGCAGGAAAGGTGTGCCATATACCAGGTGTTGGCGTTTCTATAGAAAAATATGCGGGATGCAATACGAGAGAAACGATGTCGGGGAATGAACGAATCAAAGAAAAAGCATTTTGCATAGAATTTCAAATACCGCCGCAGGCAAAGCTTTTATTGTCTGTTGGAGAACTAAACAGAGGAAAAAACCACCGTGTGGCAATAGCTGCTCTGGCAGGGCTTGGACGTAAAGATGTTTATTATATGATTTGCGGACAGGGGAAATTAAAAGAAAAGCTGCTGCGGTATGCGGATCGTTTAGGCGTCCGTGATTTTGTGCGTCTGACCGGATATCGGGAAGATATGCCATGGATTTATCAGAATGCCGATATTTTTGTGTTTCCTTCAAAGAGGGAAGGTATGCCGGTGTCATTGATGGAGGCAATGGCAGCCGGTTTGCCATGTGTCGTGTCAGATGTTAGAGGAAATCGGGAATTGATTCATTGTTCGGGCAAGGAAGCAGGATTTGCGCCCGGCGGTGTAAGATTTTCAGCAGACAGCTCAAAGCAGCTTGCCAATGCGTTGCGGTATTTGCTTGGGGATGAGAGCGCACTGATGAAAAAAGGGATGTATAACCGCCAAATCGTACAGGGATACAGACAGGAATTAGTTCAGCAGCAGATGAAAAAGATTTATGGAATGCTGAAAATGAATCAGAAAAAAAAGATCTTGCATGTGCTGAAAATGAATCAGTATAGCGGCGCTGAAAATGTGGCTGTTACGATTTGCCGGATATTAAAAGACAAGCATCAGTTTGCGTATGCGTGTCCGGATGGCGCCATTCGCCGATGGCTGGAAAAAGAGCAGATATGTTTTTATCCAATGACAAAATTTTCGCTGCGGGAATTAAAACGTGTACTGCAAACATATCAGCCGGATATTGTACATGCTCATGATTTTTCGGCTTCAGTGTTGTGCGGATATTTAAAAAAAGATTTTTTGCTGATTTCTCATCTGCATAATAATCCGTACTGGATACGCAGCTGGGGTGTGAGGACATGGTGTTATTGGAGGATGCAAAAGAAATTTGATATTGTTTTAACCGTTTCAGAAGCGATTCTAAATGAGGCCGTTTTTTTAAAGAAAATAAAACAGAAATGTATCGTTATAGGGAATCCGGTAGATACGGAGCGGATCGTGCGCATGGCAGACGCAGCAAATACAGAAGGATTTGTGCCGGAATATCCGGATCTGATGTTTATCGGGAGGCTGACCAAACAAAAAAATCCATCACGTTTTATTCGGATTGTTTCTAAAATGCAAAAGGCCGGCATAAAAGTAAATGCACTTATGCTGGGTGATGGAGAATTGGCCGGCCGATGCAGACAGCAGATTCGAAACCTGGGGCTTGGAGATATCGTGCGGATGACAGGTTATTGTGAAAATCCATATCCATATATGAGAAAGGCAAAGCTGATCTTAATTACGTCAGACTGGGAAGGGTATGGACTGGTAGCTGCGGAAGCGTTATCGTTACATGTTCCGGTGTTAGCCTGCGCAGTTGGAGGGCTTTGTACGATTTTCCAAAATGTTCCGGATGCATTATGCCATAGTGAGGAAGAGCTTTTTTTAAAAACGAGGAGACTGTTAACGAGCCAGAAATACTATGAAAGGTATTGCCAAAAGCTCCAAAAATTTGTGCATTTACAGGAGATTATGCAGTATAAGAATCTTTTAGGACAAATTTATAGTGAGGAAATAACATGTTGCATGTAATGTATTCCTGCAATGAATCATATGCAGTACAGTTATGCACGTCAGTATTTTCGCTGTTGGAAAACAACCGGACGTTAGAAATTCAGGTTCATTGCGTGGAAGATAAGCTTCGTGCAGAGACTAAAAACAGAATACAATGGTTAGCATGCAAATTTCACCGGCAGATCACATTTTATGCACTGGATGATGTCATTGCAAAGCTGCATTTATGTGGGCAGGACAGGCATCCGCCTACGATTTACAGCAAGCTGTGTATGGATTTTTTGGATGCAGAGCGTCTTTTGTATCTGGATTGTGATACGGTTGTAAATGGAAGCTTACAGCATTTAGAGCAGATGGAGATGAGAAAATGCCTGGCGGCGGGTGTGGCTATGCCATATAACAGAAGCGTTTTAGCACAAATGGGGCTTGGCGAAGGAGATCTTTATATTTGTGACGGAGTTGTTTTGATAAATTTACAGCTATGGAAAAAAGAACAAAAGACAGAACATGCAGCTTCGTATATTCACAGATGTGCAGGTCAGCCGCCAATGCTTAGCGAGGGAACTTTAAATTATATTTGCAGAGGAAGAATTATGATTTTAGAACCGTGTTACAATCTGATGTCGGTGATGCTCCTTTTTAACAGCAGAAAAATTCGAAAGATATATAAACCAGAGTTTTTTTATGCGGAACAGCAGCTTATGCATGCAAGAAAAAATGCGCTTATTATTCATTATTTGGATGAATTTTTTCAGCGGCCCTGGTACGCAGACAGTGACCATCCATATCGGGAGGTATATCGCGCGTATGCCAGACGGGCAGGCTGTAAACCGGTTTTGGCGAAAGGAGACGGGGATCGAAGGAGGAAATATGTTCGCTATTGCGGTATGTTATTGCCCGGTGGTATGTTCGCGTGGCTTAGGATGCATTTTGGAAGTATGAGAGGCAGGCGAAAGTGAACGGGCAAAAGAAGACGCATGTACTGCTTATTTATGAATGCTTTACGGCTTCAGTACGTTTGTGCGGATATGAGCAGCTGAATTATCTAAGCAAAAAGAGGGTTATTTGTCTGCAGCATGGGCCAGACAGCCGGATTACTGCGAATCAGTGCCAATGGGCAGATATTCTTGTATTTGTCAGAAATGCCACATGGCTGAGTTATAAAATTGCAAAAGAAAATCAAAAGCGTGGCAAGATGATTTTGTATGTGATAGATGATGATCTTTTAGCAGTTGCCCCTTATTCTGCTTCCGCTGCTTACTATAGCGAGCGTTTTGTCAGGAGCAGGGTTTGGTGGTTTATTACGAATAGTAGTTTTCTGATAAGCCCCTCCAGGTATATTTTGCACAAGTACAAAAAATATGCCAGAAGAATCGTGCGGATGGAAGAACCTTGCATGATAACGGATGCGTTATGGGCGAACAAGGATCATCGGAAAATAAAAATCGGATTTGCCGGATCCGCTGACCGCAGCTCAGATGTGCAAAATATATTGCAAAAAGCGCTGGAACAGTTCTGTTATTGTCATCAGGATGAAATAGAATTGGAATTTATGGGAGTAAAATTCGAATTGCCAGAACAGATACATGCTGTCTGGTATCCTTTTGAGGAAGATTATACAAACTATCAGCGTGTGTTTTCTAAATTAAACTGGGATATTGGTCTGGCGCCTATGCCGGACACAAAATTTCACCATGCAAAGCATTATAATAAATATATAGAATACGCTTCGATTGGGTGTGTTGGGATATACAGCAATGTGATTCCGTATCAATGGATCGTAAGACATCAAAAAAACGGTATTTTATGTGAAAATACGCTGCAGGGATGGAAAGATGCTCTGGAATGGTGTATTGCGCATCCGCAGCTTATTGCAGAAAACAGAAAAAGGATACAGTCTGATGCGCAGGAAAAGTTTTCTTTGGAAAAGATCACGGGCCGGCTGTTAGAACAGATACCGCAGCTTATAAGCTATCGGGCGCGGACAGACCGGTTATGCAGCATAAGAATGTATAGTAACATAGGAATGTGTATTCGCTGCATAGAGTTTTTGCAGAGATATCGCAGAAAAGCGCTGAAAAAGATAACTGAAAAAATATATGAAAAAATACAGTATGATAAATGGTTTCAAAAATTTTGTAAAAAAAATGAATGATAACAGACAATTTATTTTTCGATTGGCCAGAAATGATTTCCGAACAAAATATGCCGGTGCATATCTGGGGATTTTTTGGGCGTTTGTGCAGCCTGTCATTATGATTTTATTATATTGGATCGTATTTCAGGTTGTGTTTCAAAGCGGGGCATGGAACGGTTATCCGTATGTGCTGGGGCTGATGACAGGTCTGGTTCCGTGGTTTTATTTTTCGGAGTCTTTTTGTGCGGCGACGAATGCATTGACAGAATATTCTTATCTGGTCAAGAAAGTCGTATTTCAAGTACAACTGTTACCGGTGATTAAGATTGTTTCTACGTTGTATGTGCATCTTTTTTTTGTCTGTTTTACCGTTGCTGTATTTGCGGTAAACGGTTATATGCCTTCCATTTATCTGGTGCAGATCGTATATTATCTGCTTGCAATGATGTTGTTTGTATTGGGCTTGTCATATATTACAAGCGCGATATCCGTATTTATGAAAGATCTTATACAGCTGATTCAAATTTGCATGCAAGTATGGATGTGGGCGACGCCGATTTTATGGAATATAGCGGTGATGCCGCAGGCATATCATAAGTACGGTTGGCTGCTGAAATTAAATCCTTTGTATTATTTGATACAAGGATATCGGGATGCATGGATGAACCATATATGGTTTTGGGAACGTCCGGGATATATGTGTTATTTTTGGACGGTGACAATCGGAATGCTGTGGATTGGAAAGAAGGTATTTCGGCGGCTGCAGCCGCATTTTGCAGATGTATTATAAGGGATTGGAAGATCAGGATGAGTCAGTCAGCGATAAAAATCGAACATGTCAGTAAAACATATAAATTGTATGGAAAACCATCAGATCGTTTGAAAGAAGCTTTCTGTATTGGCCGCAGGAAATATTATCAGGAACATGAAGCTTTGAAAGATATCAGTCTGGAAGTGAAAAAGGGAGAGACAGTAGGTATTATTGGCTCTAATGGCTCGGGAAAATCAACACTGCTAAAAATTATTACGGGAGTTGTAAAGGCGTCTGAGGGTCATGTTTCCGTCTGTGGAAGAATTAGTGCGCTGCTGGAGCTGGGGGCCGGTTTTCACATGGAGTATTCAGGGATCGAAAATATTTATTTAAACGGGACAATGAACGGGTTTTCAAAAAAAGAAATCGATGAGAAATTAGACGGCATCTTAAAATTTGCGGATATCGGAGAGTTTGCCATGCAACCGGTAAAGACATATTCCAGCGGGATGTTTGTACGTCTTGCGTTTGCAGTAGCAGTTACGATTGATCCGGAAATACTCGTTGTGGACGAAGCGCTGTCTGTGGGAGATGTGTTTTTTCAGGCAAAATGCTATCGGAAATTCGAAGATTTTAAAAAGCAGGGAAAAACAGTTTTGCTTGTGAGTCATGACCTTGGAAGCGTGAGCAAATACTGTGACAGGGTTGTAGTATTAAATCATGGACAAAAGTTTGCTGAAGGCGGGCCAAAGGAAATGATAGATCTGTATAAAAAGCTGATGGCCACACAAGCTGAGACAGAGAATCCTGCAGACAAGAATGAAATGAGAAACACAGAAGATGGCAGGAGTTTTGCAAAGCGCAGGGATGTCAAAGAGTGGAAACAGAGGATGTTGCTGAATCCAAATGTCAGTTCCTATGGAGATCATAAAGCTGCAATTACAGATTACTGTACGGAAAATGAGCGGCAGATGATTACCAATACGCTGCAAAAAGGCGAAGTTTATACAATAAAAATGCTGGTTCATTTCTTGCAGGAAGTGCCGGATCCGATCTTTGCATTTACGGTGAAAGACCGAAAGGGAACAGAGATTACAGGTACCAATACCATGTTTGAACAGGTATGTGTAGGATATGCAGCGCCTGGCAGCGTCAGACAGGTTTGTTTTACACAGAAGATGAATCTGCAGGGGGGTGAGTATTTGATTTCGCTCGGCTGTACCGGGTATCAGGATGGCCGGTTCCAAGTTTACCATAGACTGTATGATGCATTTAGCATAACGGTTGTTTCGGATAAAAATACGGTTGGGTATTTTGATATGGATTCGAAAGTCACAGTCCGGCAAATGACGCAGGAATAGGAATTGTATGTAAATAACTTGTAACCGTTTGTTGCAACAGGAGTAGGTATGTCAGAAAAAATAAATGGATTTACGCTGCATCTGGATTTTTATACAGGTGAGGATCAATACAGTGATGGAAAGATTGAAAAGGATTTATTAGATATTTGCAGAGAACATCGGATACGTGAGGCATTGCAGCAACGGACAGAATGGCCGTTGATCTATCACTTATCGAGTGTAAGAGAAAATTTGTTGGAATGGTATGAATTTTCTTCGGATGGAAGCCTGTTGGAAATCGGCTCCGGGTGTGGTGCATTGACTGGATTATTTTGCAGGAAACTGAAAAAAGTCACAGGTATAGAGCTTTCCAGGCAGCGGTCTGTGATTAACGCGTATAAAAACGGTGAAAATGGCTGTGCAGATATTTATGTCGGTAATTTTGAACAAATAACGATGACGGAAAAGTATGATTATGTAACGCTGATCGGCGTATTGGAATATGCTGCAGCCTATATTTCAGCAGGAACGAATGCAGATCCTTATATTGCTTTGCTAAAAAAGGTAAAAGACAGGCTGAAAACGCAAGGGGAGCTGATTTTGGCGATAGAAAATAAAATGGGCCTCAAATATTGGGCAGGCGCCGCTGAAGACCATACCGGAGTGCCGTATGATGGTATTTCAGATTACGCGGGAATCGGCCATGTGAGAACATTTACAAGAGGAGAATTGTGTGGTCTGTTGGAAACCTGCGGTTATGAAGACGTTGTGTTTTATTATCCCGTACCGGATTATAAGCTGCCCTTATGTATTTATTCGGATGGTTATCTTCCGAAAAAAGGTGAGCTTCGGTCTATGCAGACGGCTTGTATGGGAGATCAGTATGAAATGTTTGATATACATGCAGCGTCCGATATGGTTTGTCAGGAGCAATTGTTCCCGCATTTTGCAAATTCCTATCTGGTGACAGCAAAAAGAGGTAAGGATTGGAAATGAAAAAAATCTTGTATTGTAAATATAATCAGAGCCGCGCAGAAAAATATCAGATGAAGACGGTAATATATGAACAGCAGGGCATTCGGTATGTCGAAAAAGTACCACTGGGGAAAAAATCCCAGCGCCATTTAGAGCAACTTTATCAAAATTATCATAAGCTGAAAAATCAGTATACACATATCCGGTATGTGCCGCCGGAAAAGACAGACACAGGCATTCGATTTCCATATATACAGGGAAAGACGTTGGATGATCTGCTGCATCCGTATATATGCCAGGGGGAAAGACTTTTTGAGCGGATAAGAACATTGTTGGCAGAAGTGTATCAGACGGCGCCTGGCCAGGCATGCCCCTTTCAGATGCATGAGCGTTATCGGGAGTGGTTTGGAGCGGAAGATTGTACGAAAGAACTTTGTATAGCTCCAGCCAATGTGGATTTGATTTTTTCTAATATTATACAAACAGAAGATGGTACGTATCAGGCATTTGATTATGAATGGGCATTTGATATGGCGCTGCCGAAAGAGTTTATTGTATTCCGGGCGCTGCACCATTTTTATATTCAGTATGTCAGAAAACTTTCCAAAATGTATTCGTTGGATCAATTTTTGGGGAAGTGTGGAATAGATGTTAACAAGTGCCGTAAGTATGAGCGGATGGAAAGTCAGATGTACCGTAAAATATGCCAGGGAGCGGAAGTGGATGTTCAGAATTTTTATGAAGCCGCGCGGATAGATTTTGCTGCGGTCTCACAGGAAAGACAATGGTTAAAGGAAAACGTGGAGCAGTTACAGCAGCAGATACGGCAGGCAAAACAGGAATGTGAGGATTTAAAAGCAGAGAATTCGGCGCTGGAACAAAAAAATATGCAAATGCTTCAGTCGTCTTCCTGGCGTATTACAAGACCTTTGCGGCAGTTAAAAGAAGCTTTGCCGTCGCTATATCCGTATCGTTGGATTGAAAATAAACGCGCAGGAGCTCAAACATCACAGCTTTTTTTACAAAATTTTCCACTAAAAGCGCATATTGTGACAGGGGCGGAGTTAAAAAAGCAAAAGAAAGAGCGATTTTTTTATGAACCGAAAATCAGTATTGTTACACCGCTGTTTAATACGCCCGAAAAATTTTTGACGGAGATGTTAGATTCGGTATGTGCGCAGACGTACAGTAAATGGGAATTATGTCTGTATGACTGCAGCGACAAAGAATATGACAGAGTTGGCGCAGTCTGCCAAAAATACATGCAGCGTGAGAAAAGAATCGTATATAAAAAAGGGAAAAATCAAGGAATAGCAGTAAATACGAACCAGTGTATTGCAATGTCCAAAGGAGAGTACATCGGTATATTGGATCATGATGATGTGCTGCATCCGTCTGCATTGTATGAAGTGGTAAAAGCAGTGCAAAAAACGAACAGTGATTTTATCTACACAGATGAAATTAAATTTAAACAGGAGATTACCCGCAGTTTTGCTCCCAATTTTAAGCCGGATTTCGCAAGAGAAGAACTATATGTCCATAATTATATCTGTCATTTTAATGTATACAAACGCTCGCTCTATGAACAGACGCAAGGATACCGGAAAGAATATGACGGCAGTCAGGACCATGATATGGCGCTGCAGTTGACACAAAAAGCGGAACGTATCGTGCATATTCCTAAAATCTTATATTATTGGCGTGTGCATTCTGATTCTGTGGCATTCAACAGCAATGTCAAATCGTATGCTTCTGATGCCGGAAGGCGGGCAGTGGAAGATGAGCGAAGACGGTTGGGGAACGCGGTATATGTAAAATCTGTCAGAAACAACATTCCATGTTACCGTATGTATTTTCAGGAAAAAAATCAGCAAGAGCTTACGGTTATCTTATGGGGAGCCCAAAATCGGTCACAGGTGCATACATGCATCCGGTCTTTGGCAAAGAGTGAGAATCATGCAGTCCGGTATGTCGTGATCGAAGATGCATATGCACAAGAGAAGCTTTCTGACTCTTGCGATTACACATATTTAGAAAGAAAAGGCCGTACGGAAGGGCAGCTATGGAATCTTGTCATGGATCGGTATGTAGACCAATATGCGTTATTTATTCATGCGTCGTTAAAGGTATTGACAGATGCAGTCTATCAGGAGATGTTTCTGTACCTTACACAAGAAAAAGTGGCTTGTGCAGATGCATGTATCATATCAAACGATAGGATCTTATCAGGCGGGATGGCATTGGGGCGCAGCAAAGACACTAAGGTGCGTAAATATAAATGCAGAGGAAACGGATTTGGAGTTGGCAGCAACGGATATGAAGACTATCTGATTCATACAAGAAATGTGCTCACGGTAACCGGATGCTGCAGCGGCATTTCCAAGGCAGCGTGGATATCCATGAATGGTTTTTTGAGCGGCGGCTATCCGGCTGTTTCTTTTGGTGTCCGCGCAAGCCGCAGCGGCTATGAAAATGTGTGGACGCCTTTTGTAATTGCAGATGGAGATCTTTCAAAGCAAATAAATGAAATCGGAGATCTGACTCCGCCGGACGGATTTGTGGATCCATATTATAATCGAAATATTGAAAAATATGGTTTGGATGAGACGGTCTGAATGCAATAAAGGAGAAATATGCATAAATTGATGATTAAGGCACAGCAGACCTGGAAAAAAGAGGGAATTAAGGCGCTGGTCCAAAAGACAATGGAATATACAAAGTATCAGATGAGCCGGAAAAAAGGGAACAAATTGTGTGCGGACAGATGCTGCAGAGCGTTTACAGATATTTTATTTATTAACGGATGTGACAGCAGTGTTCCGCATCCGGCCAGATATCGTGTGACGCATCAGAGAGAACAGTTAGAGGCAAATGATATTTCTACGGATGAGGTTTATTATTTGCAGCTGCGGCTGGAAATGGTAAAGTACAGCCATGTATTTTTGTTCTTCCGCTGTCCGTATACGCCTGAAATAGGTGCGTTTATCAAGCTGGCTCACCAGCTGCATAAGACGGTGTTGTTCGATATTGACGATCTGGTCATTGATACAAAATATACGGATAGGATTCCTTATGTACAGGCTCTGTCAAAGAAAGAAAAGCAGATTTATGACGATGGGGTTTGTCGTATGGGGAAGACGTTACGTTTGTGTGATGCAGCAATTACAACGACAGAACGTCTTTGTACAGAGCTTAAGAATTATGTTCCGGAAGTGTTTCTTAACCGAAATACGGCATCTGAGCGGATGTATGCGTTATCGGAACATGCTTTAAAAACAAGCAGGAGATCAGATCAGGAATTCAGAATCGGATATTTTAGCGGAAGCATTACACACAATGCTGACTTTGCTCTGATCTTGCCGGCAGTACGCAGATTTATGGAAACATACAAAAAGGTGCGGCTATATCTTGTGGGTGAATTGGATTTGCCGGAAACGCTGCAGGAATTCAGTGACAGAATCACCGCACTTGCATTTATGGATTGGGAAGAGCTGCCAAAAAACATAGCTCTGATGGATGTTAATCTGGCGCCGTTGGAAGCAGGGATTTTTAATGAAGCAAAGTCAGAAAATAAATGGATCGAAGCATCGCTTGTCAAAGTGCCGACGGTCGCGAGCAACAGAGGGGCATTTCAAAAGATGATACGTCAAAATGAAACCGGGATTTTGTGCGATACTCCAAAAGACTGGTATGAAGCCTTGTGCACGCTGTATCATCATCCAAAGGAAAGAAAACGAATTGCAAAGCAGGCTTATGACGAGGTGAGAAAGCGCTGCATTTCTTTGTATACCGGATATGCGCTTGCACAATACATCAAAAAGAAGATAAATCCAACAGCAGTATTTGTTCTTCCTTCTACGAATATCAGCGGAGGCATTCTGGTTGCATTAAAACACGCAGCTTTTTTATATGACGAAGGATATTCTGTTACGATATTGGCTCATCAGCCATCCTTGGAATGGATGGAAGCGGATGGCATCCGGTTCCCGGTTGTTGCATGGAAGGAAGATCCTGTTTTGGCACAGTTTGATAAGGCAGTCGCCACCATGTGGATGACGACACAGTTTACGCAGAGCTATCCAAAAATCAAAGACAGGTATTATCTGGTTCAAAATTTTGAACCGGATATGTATGAACCGGATATTCCGCTTCGCATACAGGCGAACGGGACATATTTGCTTGGGCGGAATACAAAATATATTACAATTTCACGCTGGTGTCAGCATTGGCTTTTGGAAAGTTATGGGCAGAAGGCGGACTATGCGCCAAACGGAATTGATGAACAAAAACTGTATCCGGTGCAAAGGGATTTTCATGCCGGGAAAATACGTATTCTGATCGAAGGCGACAGCGCTTCAGCTTATAAAAATGTAGACGAAAGCTTTCGCATTGCAAATGAACTGGATAAAAGCAAATACGAGGTCTGGTATATGTCGTATGCTGCGCAGCCAAAAAAATGGTATGTCTATGATAGGTTTCTGCATCAGGTACCGTATGAAAAAGTTGCAGATGTGTACAGACAGTGCCACATTTTATTAAAATCCAGTTTATTAGAAAGCTTTTCCTATCCTCCTATGGAGATGATGGCGACAGGAGGGTTTGTAGTGGCGGTACAAAATGACGGTAACAAGGAATATTTAAAAGATGGATATAATTGTCTGATCTATGCGCGGGGCCATAAGAAGGCGGCGCACAGAGCGATAATAAGAATTGTGGAAAATGCGCAGCTGCGGGAACGTCTGGAAAAAGGGGCAAAGGAAACGATCCGTGGACGGGATTGGAATGTGGTACGTAAGGATGTGCTGCAGCTATATGATGTAGCAAGATAAACAGGTTGGAGGCACGAAAGAAGTGAAAGTAATCATTTTGGCAGGCGGGTTTGGCACCAGGATTTGTGAAGAAAGTCATCTGAAACCAAAACCAATGCTGGAAATCGGAGGCAAACCGATTCTGTGGCATATTATGAAAGAGTATTCGTTTTATGGGTATCGGGAATTTATCATATGCGCCGGTTATAAGCAGCATGTGATTAAAGAGTGGTTTGCAGATTATTATTTGCATAACAGTGACATTACGTTTGATTTTGCAGATAACGGTGCGATGACGGTACATAATAATTTTGCAGAACCATGGAAAGTAACGATTGTAGATACCGGGCTGCATACGATGACGGGCGGAAGGATTAAGCGAGTTCAAAGCTTTGTAGGAAAGGAACCGTTTTTAATGACTTATGGGGATGGTGTCAGCGACATTGATATCTCTGATTTAGTCAGGTTTCATCAATCACACGGCAGGACGGCTACACTAACGGCAGCTGCAGTCAGCCAGAGATTTGGGGTCCTTAGCATTGCGGATGATCGGGAAGTGACGTCTTTTCGGGAAAAGAATCGTTTTGATGAGGCGAGAATTAATGCCGGATATATGGTTTTAGAACCGGAGATCTTTGATGCAATCGATGGAGATGCGACAGTTTTTGAAAAGGAAACGCTGGAAAAGCTGTCACGACAGGGCAGGCTTATGGCATATGAGTTTAATGGGTATTGGCAGTGCATGGATACAAAACGTGAAATGGATCAGTTAAACCGGTTGTGGGATTCCGGGCAGGCTCCATGGAAAAAATGGGAGAACCACTAGAGGATTTGAGATGGGTGAAATCAAGCTTTTGGATTGTACGCTGAGGGATGGCGGGTATGTGAATGACTGGAACTTTGGTCATAACTGTCTGGTCAGTATCTTTGAACGTCTCGTTGATGCGAATGTAGATATTATAGAAATTGGTTTTTTGGATGAGAGAAGGCCGTTTGACAGCAACCGCAGCATTATGCCGGATACGGACAGCGTAGGAAAAATATATGGGCATCTGGATCGAAAACAGGCGATGGTCGTTGGTATGATTGATTATGGCACATGTTCTTTGGAACATATCCGGCCTTGCACACAAAGTTATTTAGATGGCATCAGAGTCATATTTAAAAAGCATCTGCGGGAAGCTGCGATGGCATTTTGCGCGGAACTAAAGAAAAAAGGATATAAGGTATTTGCGCAGTTAGTATCGGTTACAAGCTATGAAGACAGTGAAATGATGGATTTGATTCGATTGGCAAACGAAGTGAAGCCTTATGCAGTTTCTATGGTTGATACGTACGGACTGATGCATCAGGATAACCTGGAGCATTACTTTCACTTGCTCAATGACTATCTGGAATTGGAAATTGGCATCGGCTATCATGCGCACAATAATTTTCAAATGGGATATGCGAATTGCATTGAAATGCTTTCCCATCCGGTCAGCCGGCTGATACTTGTAGACGGCAGTCTTTATGGTATGGGTAAAAGTGCAGGAAACGCGCCTGTGGAACTGATTGCAATGCATATGAATGAACGGTATAGAAAAAACTATCATATCAGTCAGTTACTGGAAGCAATCGATACGAGTATTATGAACTTTTATACGCCGGCGGCGTGGGGATACAACATGTTTTACTATTTGGCGGCTTCCAATGACTGCCATCCTTCTTATGTATCCGGCCTGATGGAAAAAAGAACGTTGTCTGTCAAATCGATCAATGAGATTCTTGGCAAGCTTTGTCCGGAAAAGAAACTGCTATATGATGCATCATATCTGGAACGGCTGTATAAGGAATATCAGGACATTGATGTAGACGATCAGCAGGATCTTGCATCTTTGCGTAAGGCTTTAAACGGAAAAAAAGTTCTTTTGCTCGGTCCGGGTGTCAGTATTCGGACGGAAGAAAGAAAAATATTGGATTATATAGAAAGAGAACGTCCGGTTGTTTTTTCTGTGAACTTTATAGCTGAGCCATATAAGGTCCATTACCTGTTTTTGAGCAATGCAAAACGGTATCTGCAGCTGGCTACCGTTTTATCACAGAGAAATTTACTGTTTAGGGTCATTGCAACATCGAATGTTACAAAGACGAACGGCAGATTTGACTATACGTTAAAATATAGTTCCCTGTTAGATGAAAAGGCAGAGGTGATTGATAATTCTTTTATTATGCTGCTGAAAGTAATGCTGCGGCTGGGAGTGAAAAAAGCGGCGTTGGCCGGTTTTGACGGGTATTATGGCAAAGAAAAAAAGAATTATATGAATCCTGAAATGGAGTATAGCTTTGACGATGTACAGGCTAAGAAGCTGAATAAGTATGTTGCGTCTGTGCTGGATGGTCTGGAGCGGGAACTGACAATGGAATTTATTACAGACTCTCTATATCAAAAGCAGCAGGACAGAAAGGCGGAAGAACATTATGAAAATGAGAGTTGCTGAATATATGGCAGAATTTTTTACGAGCCATGGAATCGAACATTGCTTTATGGTTACAGGCGGCGGAGCGATGCATCTAGATGATGCATTTACACATCAAGAAGGGCTAAAGTGTGTGTTCAATCATCATGAACAGGCTTGTGCGATTGCTGCGGAAGCATATATGCGCTACTGCGGGAAATTGCCGCTTGTGTGTGTTACGAGCGGACCGGGAGGGACGAATGCATTGACCGGCGTGTTGGGAGCGTGGCTGGATTCGGTTCCAATGTTTGTCGTTTCCGGGCAGGTGAAACGAGTTACAACGATCCATGCGACAGATGCAAAAGTCAGACAGATTGGCGACCAGGAATTTAATATTGTCGATTGCGTTGCTCCGATGACCAAATATGCGGTATTTGTAGATGATGAAAACAGCATCGCATACCATTTGGAAAAGGCTTATGATCTTTGCAAAAGAGGCAGAGGAGGCCCGGTTTGGCTGGATATCCCGTTAGATGTCCAGGCAGCAGTGATTCAAACAGAGGAGCTAAAACACTATTCATCTGAAGCGGAATATCCACAGGATATCAGATATGAGGAAAGGTATACGAAGCAGATCATTGAAAAAATCACGAATGCCAAGCGCCCGGTTATTTTAGCAGGAACGGGAATCCGTTTAGGAGGTGCAAGAGAACTGTTCTTAAAAGTGATAGACAGACTGCAGATACCGGTAGTGACAGCATGGAATGCACATGATGTTATCTGGGATGCGCATCCGCTGTATGCGGGGCGGCCAGGTACGATAGGTACAAGGGGCGGCAATTTTATTGTACAAAACAGTGATCTTTTCATCAGTCTTGGGTGCCGTATGAATATTCGCCAGATCAGTTACAATTATGATGATTTTGCAAAAGATGCTTATAAGATCATTGTGGACATTGATGCGGAAGAATTAAAGAAACATACAGTGCATCCTGATCTGGCGATTCATGCTGATGTGAAGGATGTCCTGCAGTCTTTGCTGGACAGCGGGTATACCGGTACGAGTGAAATACATAGGAAATGGCTTGCCTGGTGCAGGAAAACGGACAAACGATATCCTGCGGTACTGCCTGCATATTATGAGCGGAAATCGCCGGTGAACCCATATGTGTTTATGAAGGAGCTGTTCGAAAGGCTGGATGATGAGGAGACGGTTGTTACAGGGAATGGTTCCGCATGTGTCATTTCATTTCAGGCAGCAGTTATAAAAAAGGGGACGCGTCTGTTTACCAATTCCGGTTGCGCGACAATGGGATATGGACTTCCGGCTGCTTTGGGTGTTAGTTTTGCAAAAAAAGGAAAGCGTGTCGTCTGCCTGGATGGCGATGGAAGTATCCAGATGAACCTGCAGGAGTTACAGACAATCGTTTATAACAATGCAAATGTAAAAATATTTGTGCTAAATAACGATGGCTATCATTCTATGAGACAGACGCAAAAAAATCTGTTTCATGGGGAACTGGCAGGTGTCAGTAAAGAAAACGGAATTAGTTTTCCTGATATGGAAAAGATCGCATATGCCTACGGCATACCTTATGTCCGTATTTGTGACACGCAAAGTATTGCCCAAAAGGCGCTTTTGACGATCAATGCAAAAGGCCCGGCTATATGTGAGGTAATGCTCGACAAAGAACAGTTTTTTGAACCAAAGCTTTCATCCAAAGTAATGCCGGATGGAAAAATCGTCTCACCTGCGATTGATGACCTGTCTCCCTTTTTATCGCGGGAAGAATATTTGGAAAATAAGAATCAGTTCCTTAATTATATAGATGGCGATTAATGATCGCCATCTGCGCCGAGTACGGCCGCTTTGCGGCATCTGCATTTTCGTGCGAGTGTGCATCCCCCGGAGGGTGTATATATCTGGCAATTATTTAATGCCAGATATATAGAAAGGAAAATCATGAAGCATATATCTGTAATGACACCGTGTTATAACGAGGAAGGGAATATTCAAACAATCTATCAGGCAGTCAAAGAGCAGTTTGATTGTTTAAAAGCCTATACATATGAACATATTTTTATAGATAACTGTTCCACCGATCATTCCAGAGAAATACTGCGCCGGATTGCTAAGCAGGATAAGCATGTAAAAGTAATATTCAATGCGAGAAATTTTGGGCCAAACCGTTCCGGCGCTTATGGCATGCTGCAGGCAACAGGAGATGCGCTTATTTGTATCGTCTGTGATATGCAGGATCCGCCGGAGATGATCCCTGTCTTTTTAAAGAAATGGGAAGAAGGATATAAAGTAGTTATGGGACAGAAGACAAAGAGCAAAGAAAATCCTATCATGTTTCAGATTCGTAAATGTTATTACAGAATCATGGACACATTATCGGAAACGGAACATTTGGAAAACGTAACAGGATATGGTTTGTTTGACCGGGAAGTGCTCGCAATGATCCGGTGGATGGATGATCCGGAACCTTATATACGGGGACTGATTACGCAGCTTGGATATAAATGGTGTCTGGTAGAGTATACGCAGAAACAGCGTCAGTTGGGAAAGTCCAGCTATAATTTTAACCGGTATTTTGACTTTGCTATGACAGGGCTTACGCATGTATCAAGAAAGCCTCTGCGAGTTCTTACATTGTCAGGAATGGTATTATCTACAATAAGTTTTATTCTTGCAGTTGTTTATCTGATTATGAAGCTGGCACATTGGTACCGTTTTGATATGGGCATGGCGCCGGTGTTGATAGGTATGTTTTTGCTTGGGTCCGTCCAGATTTTATTTCTCGGCATTCTGGGGGAATATATTGGGGCTATTTTGATTCGAGTGTCGAAACGACCGATGGTTGTAGAAGAAGAGCGTATCAATTTTGAGGAACAAGAGGAACCAAAAGAAAGCAATTAGAAAAGAAAGAAATTAGAAAAAAACAGAAGGGAGTGTTTTGGATATTGAATACAGGGCTTGATAAAAGGAACGTTTTTATCACAGGCGCGAGCCGGGGAATCGGAAAGAAAGTGAAGGAAGTTTTTGAGGAATGCGGGGCGGATGTAACAGCGCCAGGGCGTACGGAACTGGATTTGTCAGATAGGGATAGCATTTTAAATTATTTGAAGGCCAATCAAACACTTTGTCCTGATATTTTTATTCATTGCGCGGCTATTAATGAACTGGCGGATATCGATGAGTTGGAGCTTAAAGTGTTAGATCGTGTGTTTCAGGTGAATTATTATGCGCCTGTTATGCTGCTGCATCATTTCAGCAGGCATATGAAACAAAACAGATGGGGGCGGATTGTATTCCTGTCTTCTGTATATGCGATCGTCTCCAGAGAACGCAGGAGCGCGTATGCGTCAACAAAACATGCGTTAACCGGATTGATAAAAACGTTGACACTGGAGCTGGCATCCTACCATGTTCTGACAAATGCAGTAGCGCCAGGATATGTAATGACAGATATGACGAGGAAAAATCTGTCGGAAGAAGAAATTTGTGATATCAAAAAAAGGATACCTACAGGAAGGCTGCAGACAGTGGAAGATATTGCAAACCTGACTGTTTTTTTATGTTCGGATTTTAATCAGAGCCTGACCGGCCAGCTGATTGCAGTAGACGGTGGATTTACATGCAGATAGAAATGGGAAGCGGTAATAAGATAACGATAACATGAAAATAAATGTGTGAAGAACGGAGGAAGTATGGATTCTATTCAGATTCAATCAAGATTATATGATTATGAGGTTGCATTTACGGATGATTTTGCAAAGGACTTTAAGGATTATGCAGATGCGGCTGTTTATGTCATTGATAAAAATGTATATGATTTCAATACGGAAAAATTTCAGGAAATATCATCAGAAAAAATATTTTTCATGGATGCAGTGGAAGAGATGAAAAATATGGATACGGTAATGAAGATTGTGGAGTTTTTTCGCAAGGCAGGCGTTTTAAAAAACTGGAAAGTGATCTGTATCGGAGGTGGAATTACACAAGATGTTACAACAATGGCTTCAGATTTATATTTGCGTAATATAGACTGGATTTTTTATCCGACGACGCTCTTGTCTATGTGTGATTCCTGTATCGGAGGAAAATGCGGACTCAATCTGGGGGCATATAAAAACCAGATCGGGGTGTTTTATCCGCCGAAAAAAATTGTCATTGATACAGGATTTCTGCAGACACTCAAAGAAGCGGATATTATCAATGGATGGGGCGAGCTGTTAAAGTTTTCGTTAACGGATGGAGAGGAATTTTATGAAAAACTGAAAAGAGAACAAAGTTATATTTCCTGTAAGTCGATTGCAAAGTATATTTATCAAGGACTGCTTGTGAAAAAGAAGGTAATTGAGGAAGATGAGTTTGAGTCTGACAAGAGAAGAATTTTAAATTACGGACATACCTTCGGACATGCATTGGAGGCATACACAAAAAATAAAGTACCACATGGAAAAGCTGTCATTTGGGGCATTGACGTGGTAAATTACATTGCTTACAGAGAAGGGCTGTTCCAAAAGGATGATTATCTGGAAATTAAGGCGCTGATAAAACAGGCATTCTTAGTCAAAGAGATGACGATTGCAGAACCACAAGTATTGTTTGCTATTGTGAAAACGGATAAGAAAGTGAAGGGGGATGTGATTAGCCTTGCACTGCCTGACAGAAAGGGGCATCTGACTGTCTATCCGATGCATTTAGACAAACATATGGAAGAGCTATTAGAAGATTTTCTGGAAGAAACCCATGAATATTATAAGAATGACAGAGAAAGATAAGATGGAAAGGGCTGGAGAAAATGAAACGAATTGCACTCATTGGAGCTACCGGGGCGATTGGAACAGCTTTGCTTGATAAATGTATCAAATATAATACAGAAGCCTATGTATTTATCCGTCCGGACTCAAAGCGCAAAGACAGAGTTGTAAAGGCGCCGGGGATTCACTGTATTTCTTGTGGCATGAAGGATATGCTGACCGTAGATGTCAGCAATATCCCGCCGATCGATGCGTTTTACTTTTTTTCCTGGGAAGGAACTTATGGAACAGATGCGAGAAACGATTTAGAGGTCCAGATTGCAAATATCCGGTATGCGGTAGATGCAGTACAATTGGCTGCAAAGCTGCAATGCAGGACGTATATAGGGGCAGGTACGCAGGCGGAATACGGCAGGGTGGAAGGAATGCTAAAGCCGGATACGCCATGCCGTCCGGAGAATGGATATGGAATGGCAAAATTATGCGCTGGGCAGATGAGCAGGATTGCATGTGAAAAGTTGGGAATCAGACATATATGGGGCAGAATTGTGAGTACTTATGGGCCAAGAGATGGGGAATGGTCTGTGGTATCTTGTGCGATACGCGACTGTATAAGTGCAAAGACGCCACAGTTTACAAAAGGTGAGCAGGTTTGGGATTACTTGTATAGCGAAGATGCGGCAGAAGCTTTTTACCGGATGGGAAAGTCTGGAAAAGACGGGGCGGTCTATGTGGTTGGAAGCGGAAAAACGAGAAAGCTGCGTGAATTTATGGAAGTAATATGTAAAACGGCAAATCCTCAGGTAGAACCAGTATTTGGAGCGGTTCCGTATATGGACAGGCAGGTAATGCATTTGCAGGCAGATATTTCCGATTTAACAGCAGATACGGGATTTGTTCCGGAAATAGGTTTCGAAGATGGGATACAAAAAACGGTGGAGTGGATGCGAAGGAACAGCGTGCGGGGATAATGAAATGAAGAGCAGATTCAGGAATGTATGCAATAAACATGTAAGTAAAAAGAAAGTATGCAAAGAGTTACAATGGCTGATTCTTTTATTATTAGTGATAGCAGCTTTATCTGTATTTGTTTTCAGACAGTACGTAATAGATGGTTTTGTTTTATGTTCGAAAGGGTTATGGTCAGATCTTTTACGGGCAAATCTGCCAACCTATTATCAGTTGTATGACAGTATTTTGGAGGGCGGAAATTTTTGGTCGTGGAACATGGGGCTTGGTACAAGTATGTTTTCACATGCAGATACTTATTTTGACCCATTCACCTATATTGTTTTTCTTTTTGGGAGGACATATATTCCCAATATGATGATTTTTGTTTTGATTGTCAAAATCATGTGTGAAGGAATGTCCTTTTTTATTTATTTAAAATATTTTCAGCTGGATGAAAGAGCAGTTTTGCTTGCGTCTGTAGTATATGCGTTTAGCGGGTATTCTTTAATTATAGGCAATAATTTTGCGCTTGGGACGGTGCTCGTATATGCGCCAATCGTTTTTCTAGGAATCGAAAAATGGATTGACACAGGAAGAGTACGGACATTGATAGTCAGTCTGTTTTTTACCTGTATTTATTCTTATTATTTTTTCTTTGTATTAGGGCTGTTGTCGGTTATTTATGTATGTGTGCGTGCATACCAAAAAAGAAAGCCCTTGATGCCAAAGCTGGTGACGCTGGCAGGAATTGCAGTTCTTGTAATACTTTTGTCGTCATTTGCGCTGCTTCCGCAAATCGAGCTTACTTTGTCCAGCGACAGAGTAAATGGCGCAAAAGACGTCACACATGGTCTGGGGCTTTGGATTCCACAGCTGAAAGTTTTTTCGACAGCTGTAATAAGATCTGTTTCCGGTGATCTGCTTGGGAATCCGGTTACCGGAGAGTATCGCGGTTCTGCATATTTTCAGATTCGGGATTATTTTCAGGTTTCATGTTTTACGACATCATTTTTGCCAATATTGGCGGTGCAGTATTGGATAAATGAAAAGAAATACAGGAAACATTTTCTTGCCATTGCCGGCATAGCATCTATTTTAATTTTATTTCCAATCATATCTTTTATCTTAAATGCATTTGCGACTGTAAATGCAAGATGGATGTTTATGATTACGATATTAGAGTGCATTTTGGTTGGAGTTTCGGTTGATTCGATGTTAAAGCATGGAGGTATCCATGGAAAGGGATTGATTACAGGAATACTTGCCAGTTTTGCTTTGATTGTATGTGGGGTTGCCGTTTTATCATTGGGAACGACAGATTTTGGCGAATGCTTTTTTTCCTATTTATACTATGGCAGGAAATTTATCTATATATTGTGTTTGGAATATACGTTATTGGCTGGAATTTATTTACTCTTACAGTTCTCAAAAACAACATATCGTAAATCAGGGATATACCTGTTGATGATGGTCGCCTTGCTGACAGATGAAGGAGTTAATTATTATCATTGTTATGGTGTGAGACAGTCAGTATCTGAATATAGTGAAGAAGCACACAGCAGTTATGAGGATACGAGCGCGAAGATGATCCGTCAGATTCAGGAAGCAGATCCTTCTTTTTTCAGGATCAATAAGACGTTTGATTCCGTAGTGGATGACAAAGAAATACCATCGCAAAATGATGCTATGGCTCAAAGATATTTTGGATTAAAGAATTATAATTCACTGAACAATGCAAGTTATATAAAGTTTTTACAGACATTAGGAATTTATGTTGCAGCTCCGCCAAATATTCCCGATTTAATGAAAAATGATATTTCTCCCGGTGACATTTCAGGAAGCCAGCTGAATTATATTAACGGAGTAGGAAACAGATACAATCTTATGAGCTACCTGGGTGTTAAATATTTTATGACGGATGAGCCAGAACTGAAATTACCGGAAAGCTTTCGTTTTGTAAAGAAAGTAAATCATATCCGTCTTTATGAAAATGAAAATTATTATCCGCTGGCTTTTGCAAATGAAAAGCAAATGTCTTTCGAGCAGTTTGAAACTCTGACCGACCGTGAGAAAGATGATGCATTGCTCCAATATACGATTGTAGATGGGGAGCGGAGCGCTGATGTACAAATTTCTCAAAATAAGCAGATGCTAAAAAAACTGGCAGAGAGCAGGAGGCAAGCATTTCAACTGCATGATTTTTCACAAGATAGGGTGAAGTTTCGTATAGAGGTTGGAGAACAGGCGAGGTATTTGTCTTTTTCGATACCATACACAGCAGATTGGCATGTATATGTAGATGGAAAAGAAGTTCGTACGTGTAAAGTAAATGTATCTTTGCTTGGGGCTGAAATCACAAAGGGAGTACATGAAGTAGAGATCCGATATCAGCCGAAAGCAGTAACCTATGGATTGATTTTGACTGGAATCGGATGTCTTTTGCTGTTATTGTTATGGAAAAAAGCGGCGAATGTTATTGTTTGGACGGAAAATACGGTAGAAGTACTAATGGCAAAGATTTTATGTGTGAGTAAAAACGAGTACGTGAGGACGTACGTAGTGAAAATAATAACGGCAAGCGGTTATTTATTAGTGGCTTGTTCGGTTTCTGCTGTCAGTATGTTTGTGTTCTTTCCTTCTGCATGTATGAAAAAACAATTAGGAGCAGAGCATTATCTTTTTATGACCATATTGTTTGTGTTTACGCTTGGAATACTCTTCTATGTAAAAAACAGAAGGCAGCATACGCTTGCGGATGGTTCTGCTGCACAAGCTCATTTGCAGAAACGTGCAAAACGGGAGTCAAATATAGAATTATGCCGTATTAGTTGTATGCTTTTTATTATTGCGCATCATTGTGTTTTGCATGGCGGCGCATTTGAAATGGAGGGGATGTCCGCAAACAGGGTGTTTGCATTATTTTTAGTGCCGATTGGAAAGCTTTGCTTTGATTGCTTTTTGGCCATTAGCTGCTGGCATTTGGTAGATCAGAAATTTTCGTCTAAAAGGTTTATAAAGATGTGGACGCAAGTGTTATTTTATTCGGTAGCGTTTGCGATGGCGGCTATTGGGTTTGGAGTTTCCCTGAAATTTTCAAATTGGGTGAGTGTCTGGCTGCCAATGACCGGAAATTCGCATGGGTTTGCTGCGTCGTATTTAGCGTTTTATTTGCTGCTGCCGTTTTTGTCGATGGCTTCGGAAAAACTAAATAAAAAACAGGCCAGATGGCTGCTTTTGCTTCTTTTGTATTTTGAAACAGGTTCCAAGATCATTGGTTATTTTAGTTCCTATGTTCAGCCATTGAGCAGTGAATTATTGCTGTTTGTCCTGTTTTATGTGCTTGCGCTTAATCTGAAAAGATGGCCGCTGGATATTTGCAGCAGCAAAAAAATAATGTTTGGCGTTTTTTTTGCGATATGGATTGGATTATGGATGGTGCGTTTTTTGTATATACAAAGTCCGAATCATGGAACGCTTCAGTTTATCATGAATACGATGTATGATGAATCTTCGATTACAAATATAATCGGGGGAACGGCATTGTTTTTCTTTTTTAAAAATTTAAAGATAAAGAAAAATGTAATGATGAACTATTTTGCGGCGGGTACGTTTGGTATTTTATTGATGCACGATCATAACTTTTTCCGTACTGTTTTATGGAAAAATATACTGCATACGCAGGAGTGGTATTACGCATCCTGGTTTCCGGCAGCTGTAATTGCAGTTGTAATCTGGATCTATGCGGTTGGTTTTTTTATAGAGCAAATCAGATTATTTGGTGAAGATATTTTGTGCAGATTTGGGAAAAGGTTTCTTTGTCCCAGATACATAACGGTGGGATTCGTTGCGGTCGTATCTTTGTGCACATGCGCAGCAGTCTGGATGATGCCTGCAAAATCGATCTACACTTCAAATATGGATATGACGGAGATTATCGGCGCTGTAGAAACAGGAGATATTTATGAACAGATCTTTACTCCGCAAGGGAATAAAATTACAGGAATTGCTGTCAAGGTTGGTACGTATATGCAGGAGAATACAAGTATTTTAAAGTGCGAGCTGATAGACATGCAGAGCCAAAGTGTGAAAAATGAATTGAAGCTTGATACGGCGAAACTCAAAGATAATGAATATATCAGGTTCAAATTCCCATCTTCAACGAAGATCGATGACGGAAGTACATATGCGGTTAGAATGACTGCCGAAGCTATCGTATCAGGAGACAGATTTACTTTTTATAGAAGCAATTACAAAAAAGAATCAGAAGATCACGGATATGCTATGGTCAATGGGAAAAAGAAAAATTTTGATCTTGGGATACAGGTATTTGGAAAATAAATGAAGAAAATGCTCGAAAAGGAGGATATGAATGGGGCGCATTCCAAAAATATTTTGTGCCGTGACGGCTTTGATGCTTAGTATGTTGTGTATATATGCAATAAAACCGGATATGATTGTTTCGCGGGGAGTTGTCAGCTCTTACGAGGATTTGTCGGCAGCGCATGGGGAAGGTTATATGCAGGAAGGGAACCGTTTTGTTAATCAGAAGGAAGATGCTTATTTTATCTTTGATCTCGGGGAAGGGATACAGGCTTATGAAGCGCTTGACTTGCTGTTAGAACCGCTGGAGCAGGATATTTTTATAGATCTGTATCATTCTGGGGATGGTCATGAGACGACGAAAGCATTAGTTAGCGGGAAATTATCTGCAGGAGATGAGAAAATACAGTTTGCAGACGATTTTCGCACAGACCGATTCATTCGGATTTATGTACATGCGCCTGTAGGACAAGCATATACGATACAGGAAATTGCAATAGAACGGCAGACGGTGCAGATCAATCTTTTTGTATCCATTCTCATATTGTTTTGCACTTGTTTCTTCTATGTTTTTTTGATAAAAATCAGGTTAATGAAATGGATCTGCGTCAGTATCAGTCGGATCTGGCATATATATGACAGAGGTTTGGATCGCCTTTCTTTAGCATATAGAGCACATATGTCAGCTTATGATGAGAAAAGAATCAGAAAAGAGCAATATGGGATATGTCTGCTTAGCCAGGCGGCTTTATTGATTTTTATCATCCTTACGGACAGACTGCTGTATGCGACATGCGATGATACAACTATGGTTGCAATTGCGGGAGGAGGATATGGGCTGCCATGCGAATACATCATAAATATGCATATTGTGACAGGATGGATTTTAAAAGCGTTATTTACGTATGTGCCAGGAGTCAATTGGGTAACTGTTTTGTATATTTTTACCTATATAATTTCCTTTCTTTATCTGGATAAAATAACGTTAGAAGGGGTATCCGTAAGACCGCTGTTTGTTTTTGCAAGAATCATCATTTTAGATATCAGTTTTTATCTGTTGATTAGCCATTTTACATTTACGGTAGCTGCGTATGCGTCAGTGATTGCGGGAACGGCGGCAATCCTATATGCATTTAAAAAGGTATTTGAAAAGAGGAAGAAAGATGCCGTCTTACATTTTCTTGCAGGCATTTTATACTTTATTCTGGCAGCGCTGATTCGTGCCGAAACAATCAAGACCGCGCTTGTAATGCTTGCGGTGTTATGTATCTATGAGCTGATTCGTCACAGGAATGCAAAGTATCTCATATTGGAAGCTGCTGCGTTTGGGATTATGGTGTTTGGAATACAAAGTCATAGGATATTGACAGAGCGCAATCCGCTGCAAAAAGAATTTCTAACCTGGGGAGAGTTACGGAGTGAAGCTCTGGATTGTGCAGTAGTTCCGTATGACGAAGAAAGGTTTCAACAGGCCGGCATGTCTAAAGCGGATTATGATGCATGTTATCAGGTATTTTACTATATCAAAGATGCTGTATCAAAAGAAAATATGCAAAAGCTTATTGAGTGGAATCATGCAGAAAACAAATATAATTTTGACGGTATTGGATATTTGATAGAGTATTTTCGCTCTGTTTCAGATTTTCATTCAAGTACTGCAGTATGCAAGTGGGTTTTTTGGGCGGTATTTTTGACGAATTTGATTTGTGCAAAGACGAGAAGAGGTCGGATGCAGATATGCTCCGTTTGCATTGGTACGCTGGGGGTTGATTTCTTATATTATTTGATACAGCGGGCGTTATATCGGGTAGTCATGCCTGCTTATTTATTAGGGACGATTCTTTGTCTGATTTTATCAGAGGAAAGCAAACGAGAAGCAGAATGGTTTCAGAAAAATAAGATTAGTGTTAAAAAAATATACGTAACCGGATGTGTGCTGTTTGCTGTTATCTGCACAGCTTCGTTTGCTGTCATGCAAGATGATGCACAAACAGCGGCTTATACGCAGGAAAGGCATAAAGTATTGGACTATATGGAAAAAAATAATGACAAGTTGTTTTTGGCCGGAGATCCGTCAGCCTTTTCTATTGGCGTGTGCAAATCGGTATGGGACTATGCAGGGAGGGATTACAAATGGAACCTTATCGGAAATTGGGAAATTTATTCGGTTGCGTCCAATCAGCTGTTAGACTTATATGGATATAGTGACTATGAAAATATAGCAAAAGCAGCGATCAATAATGAACATATGCTTTTTCTTACGGCACAGTCTTTTGGATTTGAAGAGCGAACAAACTATGTAATTGATTTGTATGAAAAATATTATGGAATACGCCCATCATTTCAAAAAGTAGAAGATATTTGTGTCAACACGTTAAATCATACGATATATGAGAGATGGGCAGTGTACGAGATCGTATATCCTGTGGGAGAAAACAATGAAAAATAAAGCAGATAAGTTAAATATTTTAAGATTTTGCGCATTTATGATGGTATTTTTGCTTCATGCAAAAGGTTTTATTCCTGTTGAATGGAACGAGAATTGTAAAATGGCATGGATGCTGTATACGCCTGCCTGGGCTGGGACATGGATCTTTTTTGTTCTTTCAGGTTATGGAACAGGCGCAGGATTTTATTTGGGAAAGTATGAGCATTCCATGTATGGTGTAGGAAAGTATTACGGCAAAAGGTTAGCTGCTGTCATTCCAATTTATTGGTTTTGGATAGTAACCGTTGCTGTCTTTGTTAAACCGGAGATTTTGCAGCCATCTGCAGAACATATGAAGTATTTGTTAAAACTATTTTTCTTTGATTATCAGGAAGAGTTTTATCCGCTTGAATTTGGAGTAGGGTGGTATATGACAACGTTAATGCGGCTGTATCTGATTGCTCCTGCAGGATATTTTCTTTTCAGAAGATTTGTAAAGTCGCAGGAGCAGACCTGTTTTATGCTCTTGCTGATCGTATGCCTGGGTTTTGTATCCAGATGTTTGATGGGATATCATATGGAGGTTACAGGGGAAGGGGTATGGACGGCTGCAATTTATAAACCATTTTATTTTAATCTGGATTTTTTCTTTACAGGAATGTTGTTAAATAGTCTTAAAAATGATCGGGGGGGGTACCAGCAAGACGAAACAAAAAGAAAAAAGTTTTATCTGTGCTCGGTTTGTGTACGCTGATTCTTGTAAATTCGTATATTTATTATAACAATGATTATAAGACGACAAATTATATGGAACTGTATTATTATGTGTTTCCCAGTATTTATCTGATACTGACAGCATGTTACATTGATGGTTTTGAAATACACAGAGGTTATACACAGACTGAATTAACAGTCGGAGAGTTTAAAAAAAATCCGATGCGGATATTTGATTTTTTTCCAAACATTCAGTTTCCGGCTTATCTGTTTCATAACTCTATATTATTATGCCTGGCGAATGCTTATGATGAGAATTTGTTTTTAAACATATGCAGGCGAATAATGGTTCCGGAGGAAAAATATCATTTTGTAATTGGGTGTATATTTACGGTGATGGCTTTAGCGGTCAGTATGATCTGGTCAGTTTGGACGCATTGCATAGTAGTAAAGAAAAACAGAAGATGTCTGAAATATTTTGAAAAATGGGATGTTTCGGCAGTTAATAATCAGGTAATTTGCGGACTGCAAAAAATGTTTCCTTTATCATAGACTGGTGAATCAATGTCATTTACTTAACGGATTCCCGAACGACTCTGCGTCTGGCGGAATGGTTTTGCTGGCTGGAACATCCTCTGAGTGGACTGGGGCAACACTGCGGTGAACTAATCGCTAATAGCATGCCCCTTGGGTACTACGACTAAGACGCTCAGCAAGGGCTTCGCGCCTAAGTCTTCGTAAGCGCTGG
>CAJUBQ010000053.1 GCA_910584595.1 uncultured Eubacterium sp. | reverse complement strand
GTCTGTTTGTGACGTTGGAAGAATGTTTAGAAGCTCTTGGTATTCTGCCCGATACGCAGGCGGCAAAGCCGAAGCGGCGCCTTTAGCTGCTGGCGGCAGCCAGGGCGAACTAGGCGGCGCGACCGTCCGGTTCCATAGTCTGGAAGCAGAATGCCTAGAACTTCTTACATTCTGGAAAAGTCACAAACAGACAGGCCAATGCCTCCCATCCGGCGTTCGCATAGCCAGTACGCAACACTTTGTCTAAACTGTTGCTTTATTACTTGCCCCACCCTGTGAAAAGTAACGCTTCATTTTTTGAAATTGTTATTGACAAAAAGTTATCATATATGATAACTTTTTAGAGTGCATTGTTGAAAAAAATGAAAAATTGTAAGAAAAAGCAAAAAGAAGTAACCATTTAGTTTGTTTGAATGGATACAGAAAGAAACAAAAGGATCAAACAGGATGGGAGAGGAGAAGTTGGAACCACGCCTGGAAGTAATCAGCCAGATCAGACAGGTTCGCAAAGAGCAGCATATTACGCAAGAGACGCTGGCAGAGCGTGCAGGTACCAAGAAGTCGAATATATCCAGATTAGAAAGCGGAAAGTACAATCCGAGTCTTGATTTTCTCATACGTGTGGCGGCATGTTTGGGAAAACGGATCCATATCTGGATGGAATGACGTTATTTTGCTGCGGGACAGGACTAAAGCCTTGCGGTGTGACGGCAGGGCTTTAGAATCTATGTAAGAAACGCAATTCATTATTTACAGGAGTCTTGTTTTATGATACGGTTATAGTAGGGATTTTTTTGAATAATAGTTATGTATAGAAAATGATGATGAATAAAAATAGTTATGAATGATAATGGTTCTGTAATGAAAATACTTACGGATAGAAATCATGATGAATGGAATGGTTCTGTTATGGAAGCGTTTACGTGATGATAGGAGAAGGAACATGGAATTTTCAGTATTGGATAAACAAACCTTGCAATGTGTTATGACAGAAGCAGAAATAGCGGATTATGGAATGGATAAACATGCGATTTATCAAAATGATGCGCGTGCTGTGGACTTTTTTAAGCAGATCATGCAGAAGGCGCAGCAGGAAACCGGATTTATCAGGCAGGGGGAAAGCATTGCTGTGCATGCGGCCTTTTTATCAGATGAGTCTTTGGAGATAACATTTTCTTTAAGTCAGGATGGGGCGGAGTGGATGCGGCAAACAAAAGAAGATCAGATAAAACGGCAGGAGCGTGACAAAGAAAAAGAAGAACGTATTCATGAACTGGACAGAAAAAACAGGCAGGCGGAACAGACAGTTGCGCAGATGGAAACGGCGGTGCTGAAATGTAAAAATTTAATTCATATGATTGAGTTTTGTAAGAAAGCTCCTGCGAAGCTGAAAGCGTATTTGTATGAATACCATGGTGTTTATTTTTTGCTTGCAGATGTCAGAGATTATGGCGTCAGAGATACAGCGGCGCTTTTTAATCTTGCAGATGAGTATATGGATGCAATCTGTTATACAAAGAGTATTGCAGCGTTTCTTCAAGAACATGGCAAATGTATCGTAGAAGAGAAGGCGGTTGGAGTTTTGCGGGATATCTAGCGCTCCATCCGGATGGAGCGCTAGATCGTGTTTGAAAATGTATACAGTTGAAAGAAAATGATGAGTTTAAAAGGCGAATAACAATGATGTGAATATAAACAGAAAATAAAAATATAAAAAAGAAAGTAAAAAAATAGCATAAAAAGTATATCAAAAAAAATAATATAGAAAAAAGAAGCGGTAAATTCAATAATAAAATTAAAATCAAAAAGGAATTTACAGATGTTTCCTTAAATGGTATAATAGATACAGCTATTTAGGAACGCCCATTATGAGCCTAAGTACATGAAAGATGTACTTAGGCTTTTTGATTTTCACAGAACATTTGTTCGAGTTACGGGGGATATATGATTCAGTTATCAGGAGTTCGAAAAGACAATATTACACATTTACCTATTTTAGAGGATTTTCAAAAACATTTTTTTATTACGGCAAGAAGGCTCAGGTATCCGGTCATTGCAGGGATCAATATTAAAAATTTTAAATATTTTAACCAAATATACGGATTTGAGAATGGTAATCTGTTGTTAAAGCGTATGGCCGATCATTTTTGTTTTTTGAATCCGGACTGCAAACTGGCAGCACGTATTTATGGAGATCATTTTATTGTTTTGATCGAGGCTTATACGCCGGATGAAGTTGGGATACAGGAAGAGCTTGCGATTATTTGCCGGGAATTTTCCAAAGAAGCAAATCAGGAATTCCCTCAGGTGCGCATTCATATCAATTGCGGCGCTTATTTTGTATGTAAGCAGGATAAGCAGATAGATTCCATTATGGATCGTGTGCGCTATGCACAGAAAGAAAATAAAGATGACTATAAGAGCAGTGTGACTTTTTATACCCAAGAACTGGAACATAAGATATTATGCGAGTCCAGGGTGATTCCGATGTTTGAACAGGCATTGGAAGACGGACGTATTTTGCTGTATTTGCAGCCGAAGTTTTCTATCGATGAACAAAAACTGATCGGGGCGGAAGCGTTGGCAAGGATACTGGATAAAGATGGAGATATTTTAACGCCAGGATATTTTGTGCCCTTATTAGAAAAATCCGGGATGATTATAGAATTGGACCGCAGAATGATTCATTTGCTTGTAAATCAGATGAAAGAGTGGCTGAGACAGGAAATAGAGCTGTTCGTAGTTTCGGTAAATTTGTCGCGCCTGGATTTTTTAGAAGAGGGATTTTTAGATGACATTATTCGTGACATAGATCAGGCAGGGATACCGAAACAATTTATTGAATTTGAACTGACGGAAACCGTATTTTGTGAAAACTTGGATGAAGTGATCCGGCAGATTGAACGGCTGCGTGCGCTTGGGTTCCGAATCAGTATGGATGATTTTGGATCAGGATTTAATTCACTTGATGTAATCGGTATGGTTCCGGCTGATGTGATTAAGTTTGACCGGAGTTTTGTGTTGCACAGTTTAAAATCCAAGACCGGGCAGGAAGTGATGCGCAGCTTGATGGAAATGTTTCAGCGTATTGACTTTGAAGTGTTGTGTGAGGGGATAGAAACGAAGGATGAGGAGGCTCTGGTGTATGCCTGCGGATGTAACCAGATTCAGGGGTATCTGCATGATAAGCCTCTGGATGTGCATGTGTTTGCAGAAAAATATTTAGGAATAAATAACTCATAGTGTTTTATGAAGGATGTACCGGCTTTTAGCGCCGTTCAGGCAGTATTTTGTAACAATTCAGCTAATTCACTGAGCTGTTACAGTTTTTTGCTTTTAAATGCCTGAACGGTATGCACTCGTAAGTCTGTGGGAGCAAAGATTAGCGGATTGTAATAATATCTCTGTACCCTTCCAATTCTTCTTCGATCCGCAGAAGCCTGTTATATTTCGCTACTCGTTCGCTGCGGCATGGCGCGCCGGTTTTGATATAGCCGGTATGCATACCGACGGCCAAATCTGCAATGAAAGTATCTTCTGTTTCACCGGAACGATGGGACATAATTGTGCGGTATCCATGTTCTTTGGCTGTGCGGATGGCAAGCATTGTTTCGCTCAGGCTTCCGATCTGATTTGGTTTGATTAAGATAGCGTTGGCGCAGTCGTTATGGATGCCTCGCTGCAAACGTGTGACGTTTGTTACAAACAGGTCGTCGCCAACGAGCATGATTCGTTTGCCCAGCTGTTGTGTAATCTTTTTCCAACCATCCCAATCTTCTTCGTCGAGTGGATCTTCAATCGAAACAATGGGATATTTATCGACCAGTTTTTCATAATAATGAATCATTTCATCGGTGGACCGCATAATCATCTGGCCGTCCGTGTCAGGCGTCAGACAGCTGCAGTCTGTTTCACAAATGCAGCCGTCTTTTACATGCTCGGTAACGACCGTGGAGCCTTCACAGTTACATTCGGTTTCCTGCGTTTGATTCTGCTCGATGATTTTTGCATTTTTTTGTTTTAGAGACTTTGTTTCTCCCGGAAAATAGTACATGGCGGCATCTTCCTGAAATAATTCGCTTGCGGCAGCGTCCATTGCAAAGGCGATATCCTTTCCGGGTTCAAAGCCTGCGTTTTGAACTGCTTTCATTAAATAATCCAACGCTTCGAAAGTATCTTTTAAATCGGGTGCAAATCCGCCTTCATCACCGACGCCTGTACTGTGTCCGTCTGTGTCCAGCAGTTTTTTTAATTCCTGATAGACTTCGGCACACCATTGCAAGCCCTGGCGGATACCGGCAGCTCCAACAGGCATAATCATAAATTCCTGAAAATCAATGCAGTTGCGGCTGTGGGCTCCGCCGTTTAAAATATTCATCATTGGTACAGGAACAGTTCCCTTTCCACAGCCGCCTAAATAACGGTACAACGGCAGCTTCAGCGCGTCGGCACAAGCTCTTGCACAAGCCATGGATACGCCTAGTATCGCGTTGGCTCCAAGAGAAGATTTGTTCTTTGTGCCGTCTAATTCGATCATCATTTCATCGATTCGGTTTTGCATCATAGCATTTTTTCCAATCAGCTGTCTTGCGATTTTACCGTTTACGTTTGCAACTGCTCTTCGGACGCCTTTTCCATGATAGGCTTTATCATTGTCTCTGAGTTCTACAGCTTCAAACTGTCCGGTGCTTGCGCCGGATGGTACATCTGCCTTAGCACAGATGATTTCTCCATTTTCGGCGTTTTCAATCGTTACTTCTGCCTCAACCGTAGGATTTCCACGGGAATCCATAATTTCTCTGGCATATACGTCTATAATTTCTAATTCTGCTGACATAATGGCCTCCTTTTACCTGAAAACTTTGTCTGACCGTTACAGAATGCTTAAAGCAAGACTGTAACTTCATGTTTACTGTTTCCAAAAAGAAGGCACATCATACATAGCAACAGGATGTTTTTATTTTTGAGGAGAAAAGAAGTCAGATTTCTTAAGAAAGTTAATAAAGAAGTCAAATTATACAATAAAAATGTAGTTAAAATAAATAAAATTGTATGAAATAACTAATTGTTTTTGCTTGTTTCTTGACTTTCAGTCGGAAACGTGTATAATGAAAGTATTCATAATATTAATAAAATTTGGAAGGCGGGGTTTTATGAAAGAGAAAGGAACTGCAAAAGTGCAGGGAACAAAAGGGTTTCGAAGTTTGACAGCAATGCTGATTTCTATCATATTTATTATGGTATCTATTCCTACAATTGGTCTGGCTTGTCTTGGCATTCATTATTTAAAAGCATCTATGAACGAATCCGATGAACTTTACGAAGAATCTATGACAGATGGTTATGAAATGGAGATTAAATCACAGGTACAGGGCGCTTTGGCTGTTGTACAAAGCTATTATGATAAAAGTCAAAGCGGAGAGATGAGTGAGCAGGAAGCGCAGAAATTGGCTGCAGATGCAATCCGCGCGATGCGTTATCGTGATGATGCGTCAGGATATATTTGGATAGACGGAGAGGATTATACACTTGTCATGCATCCGATACTGACAGATCAGGAAGGGACAAACCGCAAAGATCTTACAGACCAAAACGGAGTAAAAGTAACTCAAAGTGTTGTATCAGCAGCGAAGGCAGGCGGAGAGTATCTGGAATTTTATTTTACAAAGTCTGATGGCAAAACCGTGGCGCCGAAAATCGCTTATGCACAAATGTTTGAGCCGTGGGGATGGGCGGTTGCTACAGGCAATTATGTGGATGATATGAATGCCAAAATTGACGGCATGAAGGCAAATATTCAAAAACAGTTTTCAAAAATGCTGATGATTTATGGGGTTTCAGCGGTTGTAATGCTGATCGCAGCGTTAGTGATTTCTACTATGGGAGGTGTACGGATTACAAAGGGAATCAAGATGGTAGAGGCAAATCTTCATCAGGCAGCTGCGGGAGATTTGAGCTTTACGGTGAATACGAAGCTTTTGCAGCGCGCTGACGAAATTGGGCAGATGGCACGTTCACTGGAAAATGTCCGTCAATCGTTGGCAAATATGCTTGGCAGTGTGATACATACCGGAGAAGCGTTAAATGAGAGCAGTGAAAAATTCAGTGAAAAATTTGGACATATTTCAGAAAGTATTATGAATACAAATCAGGCGATTGATGATTTGGCACAAGGGGCGACGAGTCAGGCGAATGAGACGGAAACGGTAAATGATAAGATCAAAGAACTGGGACGTGTCATTGAAGTAGAAAAGAACGGGGTAAACAGACTGGAAGAGACGGTATCTGCAATGGCCGGACATACATCTGTCGCATCGAAAAGTATTGGGGAATTGGATCATATTACAAAAGCGACGATTGATACGATTGAGATTGTATCTGAACAGACAAATAAAAACAATGATTCTGCTGCAAATATTAATAAGGCGGTAGAGATTATCAAAGGTCTGGCAGCGCAGACAAATCTGCTTTCGCTTAACGCCAGCATTGAAGCGGCCAGAGCCGGAGAAGCCGGCAGAGGATTTGCGGTTGTTGCAGAAGAGATTCGCAACCTTTCAGAAGAATCCTCAGGCAATGCACAGGAAATTGAGGAAATTGTAAAAGAACTTGTTGAAAACGTAGAAGTTTCTGTCAGCAAGATGCAGGAAGTAACGAATAATGTTCAAAAACAGCAGAAATGTCTGGATGAGACGAGGGATGCGTTTGGACATTTAAATATGGAAGTGACACAGGTAGAAGAGGTGACAAAGGAGATTGGATCGCAGACTGAGATTTTGAATTCCTTAAAACAGATCGTAACAGATTCTATTACGAATCTGGCCAGTGTTGTCGAGGAAAATGCGGCGTCGACTGAAGAAACAAGCGCCAGTATGACACTTTTATCTCAGACGATTAGTGAATGCAGCGAGGATACGCAGGGGCTTGTTGCATTAAGCCACAGACAAAATGAACAGGCAGGAAAGTTCCGTCTGTAACAGAAACATTTGTGAATCAGATCCCTCAGAGCTGAGAAAATAGCCGGCTCTGAGGGATTTATGTGATTTATGGGAGGAAAAAATGAATCCATATGTACAATATATGTATAGCTATCCGCACAAAACGGCTTACCGGCCGTTAGAAGGAGTTTGGTTGGAACATTATATCGATCGGCTGAAAGGAAACGGGCATGGATTGTATGTGCATGTTCCGTTTTGTCAGACAAAATGTGGTTACTGTAATCTGTTTTCGGTGACAGGACAAGAGGAAGAGCATGTTCGTAGGTACCTGCAGGCAGTCAGACGGCAGAGTATCCAGTATCAGAACTTGCTGCATTCTGCTAAGACACAGTTCCGCGAGCTTGTGATTGGCGGCGGAACGCCGCTGTATTTGACGAGACAGCAGCTGGAGCAGATGTTTGCTACGATTTTTGATTGTTTTTCTTTTGACAAAAAGCGGGAAATTGTGATAGAGACAGCGCCAAATCAGACAGATAAAGATAAACTGAATCTTTTAAAACAGGCAGGCGTCAGTAGAGTGAGTATGGGGATTCAAAGCTTTCATGACGCGGAACTGTCAGCGCTAAGACGTGGGCATCATGCGGCAAAAGCAAGAGAAGCTCTGCATCTTGTAAAATCTGCCGGATTTTCCTGTGTAAATACAGATTTTATATATGGAATTCCCGGGCAGACGACAGATAGTCTGCTGAAATCTTTAAAAGAAGCGCTCACATTTGAACCGGATGAAATTTTTTTATATCCGCTTTATGTAAAACATGGTGCAGGATTAGAGTGTCAGGGGATTGTGCCGGATGCAGAACAGGCGTATTTGCAGTATAAAAATGCGAGTGGTTTTTTAAAGGGTGAAGGCTGGCGTCAGGATTCTATGCGCAGGTTTGTGCGACAGATAAAACAGAGGGAATATAGTGACTGCGGATTTGATACGTCGCTGGCATTAGGCTGCGGTGGGAGGAGCTATCTTGGAAATCTTCATTTTTGCAGCCCGTATGCGATTACAAAAGGGCAATGTCTGGAAAGGCTTGCAGAATTCGAACAGACGCAGGATTTTACAAAGATTACGCATGGAATACTGCTTTCGGATCAGGAATTAAGGCGGCGGTATGTTATCAGACATTTGCTGATAATGCCAGGACTTTCTCTGGACGAATATGAGAAAGCATTTAAAGCCCCGGTAATGGAAGATTTTCCGATTCTGCAGACATGGATGGACAGCGGATATGTAATAATGCAAAAATCTTACCTGATGTTAACAGAAACAGGACTGGGACTTTCGGATTATTTGGGGCCAAAGCTGATTTCTCCGCAGATTTGGACGGCAATGAAAGAATGGGAGGAGGCGCATGCACATGATATTGTATCGAGGGTGTCTCAAAAGCTGTAACTATAGCTGTTCCTATTGTCCTTTTGCTAAGCATGGCATGTCTGCAAAAGAATTGGAAAAAGATAAAAAACGGTGGCTTGCTTTTGTCGAAAATTTGCAAAAACAGGCAGAAAAGGCAGATATTCGTGCAATGATGGTAACGCCTTATGGAGAAGCATTGATTCATCCATGGTACTGGGAGGGACTGGCAAAAATCAGCGGACTTTCCCGGATGGAAGCGGTTGGAGCACAGACAAATCTTGGATTCCAGATTTCAAATTCTTTCAGCGTGTTTGAAAAGTCTGGAGGAAATTATAAAAAATTGTGTCTTTGGGCAACGTTTCATCCAGAGATGACTACTGTTAAGGAATTTGCATCTAAATGCAGGAAAATTGCAGCAGAAGGAGTCAGAATAAGTGCAGGAGCCGTAGGGGCGCCAGAGAATCTAAAGCTGCTGCGCCGGCTCCGATGGGAACTGCCGAAAGAAATATATTTTTGGATAAATAAAATGGAAGGGATGAAGAGGAGCTATACAGATGCTGAAATACGGGCATTTTTAGAAATGGATCCATATTTTTACCGGGAACTGCAGCCGCATCCGTCAGATGCAGAAGAATGCGTGGAAAGGCTGTTTGTAGAAGGGGATGGGAGATTACGGCTGTGTAATATCAGCAATGCGTTTCAAACAGAAAGTAACGGCAGAATGTGCAGCAGGAAACGATGTTCCTGTTATTTAGCTTACGGAGGGAGAAAGAATCTGGTGAATCAGATGTTGTTTGGACCATGGCCGTTATTTCGGATTCCAAGGCGGCCAAAGGCTGTTTTTTTGGATATTGTTGGTACACTGTATCCAAATGGGAAAGAACGCGCTGGCTGTTATACAAGGGAGATTTCACAAGAGATACAGGATGCATTAAGAGTATTGTCCGTAAAAGAGCAGACGCTTCTTTTTTTTGCCACGACATTGCCATATGAAGATGCCAGAAAACGGTGCCGTCCGATCTGGCATTTATTTTCAGGAGGTATTTTTGCAGGCGGAGCGCATATTTTATTTTGTGGGATTTCTATGATTTCTGTGCCAGATATGCATTCTGTGCAAAAGGAATATATTTATGATATAGATGAAGCGATTGTAAAGAAACTGGAACCTTTGCAGCAGGCGTTCCGGTTTCGTATGCTCGTTTATCGGAAAAGGAGACAGTGCTATAAAATTACGTTGTTTCGGGCGCATAGGAAATCATGGAACGGTGAAGAGGCAGAAGAGGTTATGGCATATTTGCCGCAGCCGTTAAGAAATCAGGTTCGTTATTTCATCGAAGATCGTTGTATGCAGGTCATTTCTGCAGAGGCTGATAAAGCAAACGGAATGAAGATGATTTGCGAATGGCTGCACCTTCCGGTTTCAGATACTTTTGCGGCAGGAGATTCTTATGAAGATATTAAAATGATGCAATTAATAGAAAGGTGATAATTATAAATAAGTGAAATGGATTTCATCATAATTTACAAAAAAATTAAAAAAAATTAGTAGGAAATGCCAATTTACAAATAAGTACGCTAAGTGTATGATGTTCTCGAAAAGTGAAATCGATAACAAATATATGGAGGAGGGTTTTTCATGCAGCAGGTGAATGTCAAATTTGATAATGTAAAACAAGTCGAACAGTTTGTAAATATTATTGAAAAATTTGAAGCACATTTTGATCTCGGATCCGGGCAGAGAGTTGTGAATGCAAAATCCATACTTGGAGTATTTGCCTTAGACCTTTCGGAACCGTTGTCCTTAAGTTATTCAGCAAAGGATGAAGTTTTAATTCAACAAATAGAACCGTTTCTTTACAGAGAAAATGACCATGAACTTGAGCTTCATGTTTCAAAGGAATAGTTTGCATATAGAGGCAGCGCATAAATGTGTTTGGCAATACAGGCAATCATAATGCCAAATGAGCGGTGAAAGGATGGATGATGGATGAATCGAAAGATCATTTTTTTGGATATAGACGGTACATTGACAGAACCGGGATGCAACGAAGTGCCGGAGTCTGCGGTATGGGCGGTGAGACAGGCAAGAAGTCAGGGCCATTATGTATATTTATGCACAGGCAGAAATTATGGAATGCTTACTCCTTTGTTAAAGTACCGGTTTGATGGAATCATTGGCAGCGCGGGCGGCTATATCAAATGTGGGGAAAAAGTGATATACGACTGTCCTATGACAGATATGCAAAAACAGTCTGTATTGGACGTTCTGGAAAGAAATGGGATTTACAGAACGGTGGAATGTATTGAAAGCGCTTATGTAGACGACGAACTGAAAGCATTTTTGCGTAAGGATGCTGCAAGAACAGGCAGCAGTGAGCTGCTCCGCTGGCAGGAGCAGATGGAAAAAAACCTGCATATTTATCCAATGAGGGAGTATCAGGGACAGCCGGTTTATAAGGTTGTTATTATGAGCGCTTCGATGGAGTCACTGATTCAGGCACATGAAGCTTTACAGGAGGATTTTGATTTTTGTATTCAGGAAAAGGATCAAAGCGGGCTGATTCATGGGGAAGTTATAAATAAAGCGTTTGATAAAGGAAAAGCGGTAGAGCGGGTTTGCCGGTATTTAAACATCCCACTTAGCAATACCATTGCAATTGGCGACAGCATGAATGATCTGGAAATGATACAGACAGCCGGATTCAGTATTTGTATGCAGAACGGAAGTGAGAAATTAAAAAAACTGGCGGATGACGTTTGCCCTTCAGTGCGTGAAAACGGAATCCGAACTGCTTTTTTAAAACATCATCTGATATATGAAGAAAGGCTGCAAGCTTGCTGTGGATAACGGTTACCAACCCATTGAACCATGAACTGTTACCCAGTGTTAACCATTTTTGAAATATTCTTAACTTTTATACTGGAAAAAAATGCAGAATGGTGGTATAATTATAGAAATGGTTTCATAGATACAAGGAGCGATGCAAATGAATATAGCAGAAATTGCGAAACTGGCAGGGGTATCCAGTGCAGCTGTTTCACGTTATTTTAATAATGGTCATATTTCGGATGAAAAAAAAGAAGCAATCCGAAAAGTCGTGGAGGAAACCGGATACCGTCCTTCAGTACAGGCCCAGACATTGCGGACAAAAAGGACCAAAATGATCGGTGTAATTGTACCAAAAGTAGCTTCTACATCTATTGGAAGGATTGTGGAAGGCATTTTATCGATACTGAATGAAAGCGAATATCAGACATTGCTGGCAGTTACGCAAAATAATCCTCAGAAAGAATCGGAATATTTGAGCGCATTTAACAATAAACAGGTAGATGGGGTTATTTTATCAGCAACCGTATTTACAGCAGAGCATAAACGTATATTAAAAAATATGCTTGTTCCGGTTGTAATTGTTGGACAGCATTTGACTGGATATCATTGCGTTTTTCATGATGATTATCATGCAGCTTATGATTTGACCAAGCTGCTGCTGCAAAAAGGAAGACAGCGTTTGGGTTATATCGGAGCGTTGCAGCAGGATAAAGCGGTTGGTGCAGAGCGTTATCGTGGGTTTTGTGATGCAGTCAGCGATATGGGATATGGCAGTCTGGTGCAAAATGCTGTGACAGCAGATTTCAGCATAGCGTCCGGATATGAGAAGAGCAAAGAACTGTTAGAGCGATGCAGTGATTTGGACGGGCTTGTTTGTGCTACAGATACCATGGCGGCCGGAGCGATGCAGTATTTGGGCGAGCAGGGAATTGAAGTGCCAAAGCAGATTGTTGTAGCCGGACAAGGGGATTCTGATATGGCAAGGGTTACGGCGCCGCCGTTAATTACGGTTCATTATTCCTATGAGCGGTGTGGTGAAATTGCGGTACAGATGTTAATGGAGATGCTGGAAAAAGGGGAAGCTTCCATTAAGGAAGTAAAGCTTGGATATTATATTGTGGAAGCATCTTAGAGTGCCCCCTCATCTTTTGTTATCAGGCAAAAGATGAGGGGGTTTTTATATGAGATCGTTTAATCTACATAATATATGTAATGATCCTTGCGAGGCGCAGCAGCGTTCGGTTCACCTTCTGCATATCCTAGCACGAGATGTCCGATGCCTTCATAATTGCCCTCAATGCCAAGGGAGGATAAGATTTCTTTCCCTTCGGCAGATTCAAATTCTTCTTTTGCACGATGTACCCAGCAGCTTGCGATTCCAAGCTCTTCTGCGGCAAGCATCATATTTCCCATGACCAGGCTGCCGTCGTAGAGGTAAGTTGGCATTTCTTTATCAGCCAATACTACGAGTACGACAGGCGCGCCATAGAATGGATCATCGTCTTTGCCAAGTATTTTTGCATTCATAGCAGAGAGCTTGTCGCGCATTTCTTTGTTTGTAACTGCCAAAATGATTGGTGACTGATGGTTCATGCCGGTAGCGGCATAAGTGCCTGCTGTTAAAATCCGGTCAATCATTTCTTTTGGAAGCATGTCCGGCTTATAGCTTCTGACGCTTCTTCTTGCATAAATGGCCTGCTGTACAGCGCCAATTGACAACAGTTCTTTGCCGTCTTCTTCAGGCTGGCAGGCGATATCGGTAATACCGGTGACTTCCGGTGATTCCGGCGCTGACAATTTGATCCATATCTCAACCAGTCCGTTGTCGTTCATCTGGTTTTTGCGGTGGATGTGCAGGTGGTTGCCTTCGGCTGTAGCTTCCACATCGCCAGGCGCTTCTACGATGGTAATATCCTGAGAAAAATAAATACCGAATGACTGTCCATAAGACTGATGTCCGAAATGTTCCAGTTTGCATACAAACTTGTAGCTGCCGCTGTCGTCAACTCCATCAGAGCGGACGGATACGTTTAAGCATTCTTCTTCGTTATTAAAATTAAAATCTGACATAGATTCCTCCTGTTTTTCCGGAGTCTTTTCAAAAAGACCGGCTTTTCTAAACTCCGGTGATGGCTGGTTTATAATGACATTTCTTATTTTATCATATTTTTGGTGAATTTCCTACTTTATTATGAAAAAAATCAAATTTCACAATTTTTATTTGCAATCGTTCATATTATGTGTTGTATATTATGGGATTCCGGACGCTGAGAGAGGGCGTTTGCCTGGTCTGCCTGTGTCCGTTTCAGAATGCTAAGAATCACTAAGCATTCTGCATTTAAACTATGGAAGCCGGACGGTCGCGGCGCCTACTTCGCCCTGGCTAAACGCCAGCAGCTAAAGACACCGCTTGGCTTCGCCCCTGATTATATGGCAGAATACTAAGTGCTTCTAAGCATTCTTCCAAAGCCACAGGCAGACCAGGCAAACGCCCTCTCTCAGCTGGTTACGAAAGCATACACATTTACATGTAACGCTTGTGATTACCAGTCGGATGATAGGGAACTGCGCTGGCTTCTTGTGACGTTGGAAGAATGCTACAAGCGCTTAGTATTCTGCTAAGTAACCAGGGGCGAAGCCAAGCGGCGTCTTTAGCTGCTGGCGTTTAGCCAGGGCGAAGTAGGCGCCGCGACCGTCCGACCTTCATAGTTTAGATGCAGAATACTTAGCGCTTGTTGCATTCTGGAAAAGGAACAAGAAGCCAGCGCAGTTCCCTATCATCCGACGTTCGAGAGGCCAATATGCAACATATGATCTGAACGCTTACCTTTAGGCGGAAGATAGAGAAAATATTTAGAAAGTGCAGGTGAAAAAATTATAGATGAAAAAAGTTATAGATGAAAAAAATGATCTATGTTATACTGCTATTACGATGTGAATGTATCTGCGGTGCAGATAGTTACGGTTTAAATTGGTATGATCTGAGAAATAAATAGAAAGAATGATAATGTTTTTGTGGAATGATTTCGTGAAGTAATTTTATTTGGGAGGAAGAAAGAAATGCATTGGGGAATGAAACTTGAAAAGAAACTCGAAATGAAACAAAAAAAGAAAAAAGCACATGGCTATTGGTACAGGCGTTGGCTTTTGTCTGCTATAGCAATAGGTGCTGTAGTTGTATCGGGGTGCGGAATGGGAAAAGAGGACGAACAAACGATGCAGCAGGAAAAGGAGACGGCCAATGCGAGGGAAGCTGTCAGTCTGACGGTCTGGGGCGCTGAGGAGGATACCGAGCTGATGGAGCAGGTGCTTGACCGGTTTCAGCAAAAATATAAGGATCAGGCAGATTTTCAGATTACTTATCAGGCACAGGGAGAATCGAGCTGCAAGGATGCTTTGCTGGGAGGGCTTGAGGAAGGTGCGGATGTGTTTACCTTTGCGGATGACCAGCTGCAGGCGCTTGCAGCTGCGGGCGCGATCGAACCGCTGCAAAACGCGGATGTGATACGGACGGAACATTTGCCTAAGGCTGTAGAGGCGGCGTCTGTCAAAAATACGATGTATGCGTATCCTTTGACAGCAGATAATGGTTATTTTTTGTATTATCATAAAGAGTTTTTTTCAGAAGAGGATATTTTATCACTGAATAAAATGCTGCAAATTGCTGCGGATAATGGAAAATATATGGCAATGGACTGGTCTTCGGCCTGGTATGTGTATGCATTTTTTGGAAATACCGGAATGGAAGCCGGTTTAAATGAGGATGGAATTACGAATTTTTGTACATGGAATGATAAAGAAGGAGAAATCAAAGGCGTTGATGTGGCAAAATCTATGCTTGAGATTGGACAAAATCCCGGTTTTTCAAATCGGACAGATACAGAATTTTTGCAGGGTGTGATGGATGGGACAGTCATTGCGGGAGTTAGTGGCGTCTGGAATGCGATGGCGGTGGAAGAAGCATGGGGAAAAGACTTTGGCGCTGCAAAGCTGCCTGCGTTTACGTGTGCAGACCGCCAGATACAAATGGCGTCCTTTTCGGGGTGTAAGCTGGTTGGCGTAAATGCATATTCTGAATATCCCAAATGGGCCCAAAAGCTGGCAGAATGGATGGTAAACGAACAAAATCAAAAGCTTCGGTTTGAGCTGCGCGGTCAGGGACCATCGAATAAACAGGCTGCATCATCTGAACAGGTACAGGAGTCTTTGGCAATTGCCGCGCTTTTGGAACAGTCTGAATATTCGCATTTGCAAAGAATTGGCGGAAAATTCTGGGAACCGGTGGAAGCTTTTGCGGCAAATATGGCGCTTGGAAATGAAACGGGAGAAGATTTGCAAAAACAGCTGGATCAGATGGTGGAAAAAATTACGGCCAGATAAAAATAGAAATGGCTGTGTTTTCGAAAGGTTTACGAGGAGGAGATAAAAATGAACAACAGACTCAGTATTCAGAAACGTCTGATCTTACCGATTCTATTGCTTGGAATTGTGGCGTTTCTTTCTAATATTTTATCAGTATATCATATTCAGCATGTCAATGCAAATGCAGCGCAGATTGTCGACAATCAGATGGCGGGAGCGGCAAAACTGGCAGAGATTCGCTGTTCTTTGCTGAATATACATAAAATGGCGCTGTCACATATCGTCGCGTCAGACTATGAGACGATGATTAGCGTTGTGGATCAAATAAAAGAAGAGGAAAAAGAGCTGGATGAAGATTTAAAATCGTATGAAAATTACGTAGCAGGAGAAGAAGCGGCTGTTTATAAGGAACTGAAAAAAAATTACAGCGAATTTAAACATTCTTTAATCCGGCTTGTATGCGCCAGCGCGAATAGTAAGACAGAAGAAGCTTATGCATGTGCGAATGATGAAGTGGCTGTTTATGGAGCCAAAGCAGAAGAAAATATTACAAAGCTGGTTAACGGGATTGATGGGAGAACAGCTGCAGCCAGACAGAAACTTACAGATGTATATGTTACGTCGATTGTAATTAGCGTGGTTACGGTTGCAGCGGGGCTTGTGCTTGTAATTGCGGCAATCAGCATTATTTTAAAATATGTCGTAAAGCCGATTAAAAATATGATGCAGACGTTACAGGGCAGTTCGGAGCGTATTGATTTGGTAGTCGGTGAGGTGCTGGGCAAAACGAGAACTTCCAGTAAGAGTACGAAAGATTTATATTCTTTAATGGAAGCGCTTTCTGCGGCGATTCAAAAAGTAGCGCAAAATGCATCCGGAATCAGAGACAATACGTCCGACGTAAATGAAGATGTGAACGATATGGTGAAAGAGTGCGGCACGATTACCGAATATGCTTCTGCAATGAAAGTACGTGCGAGTAAGATGGAACAAATGGCACAGACAAATACTGAAGTGATCGGAGAAAAAGCGGCGCATATTCTGGTCGAGTTAAATGAAGCGATTGAAAACAGCAAGAGTGTAGACCAGGTGAATGTCCTGACAAAAGAGATTCTTTCCATCTCGGTCTCTACAAACCTGATTGCCTTAAATGCTTCAGTAGAGGCTTCCAGGGCAGGGGAGACAGGCAGAGGATTTGCAGTCGTGGCAGGAGAAATTCGTGAGCTTGCAGATTCTTGTGCGAAGACAGCAACCAGGATTCAGGAAGTAAATCAGGTCGTAACAAAGGCAGTCTATAACCTTTCTAAAAATGCACAGGATTTGATTGATTATATGAACGATACGATACTGGCTGAATTTCAATTGTTTGTAAGCGCCGGTCAGCAGTATAAGCAGGACGCGTCCTATATCGAACAGGAGATGGAACAGTTTCATAATAAAACGCAGCATTTGCGAAATGCCATGGCAGAAATTGTAACTTCCATTAAGCATATTACAAGCGCGATAGATGAAGGAGCCGGAGATATCAGTGGAGTTGCAGGAAGTACAAGAAGTCTTGTTGGAAACATGGCAGATATTACGAGCAGAATGGATATCAATAAAGAAATTGTAGAAGAGCTGCGAGAGCAGACAGAGATATTTGCAAATCTGTAAGAATTAACAGGAAGCCACTGAAATCGTTTGGCACTCTCGCAAAATAAATGTCGGCTATTTTTTTCAGTGTATCAGATACCGCTGATTTGATTTGCAATCCAAACAAATATGCCGGCTATAACAGAAAGAAGCAGAGCCATAGTTAAATATTTTATAGCGTCATTGCCTTGTATGAATTTAATCAATGCTATGCCAATTAATATAACTACTACTATAATAGATATTACCACAACGGTTGTTAAGAGGTGATACAAAAACTTTCCTATGTTCATATTAGCTCCTTTTTAAATGAAATGTTTACTGATTTTTGCTGCTTTTTGTTATAATTTATTGCTTTTTCATACTTTAGCAAGATAAGAATATTATAAAATAGTCTTTTCGTTATTTCAATACTTCAAACAAATAAACAAGGAAGGGTAGATGATGATTGGTATTTTTGTTATACTAATATTACATTATCAGCTGAAGGCGAACCTTTCTGCGGGAAAGATGAAAAACAGATGAAAGGAGATGCAGTTTGAATCAAAAATTAAAAGAAAAAATTATGGAATCTCTTTCAGCGGTGCTGCCAATTACTGGAATTGTCTTATTGATTAGTATTTTATTAGTGCCGTTGGAACTGGCTACGATGTTTATGTTTTTAACGGGGGCCATTATGCTGGTTGCAGGAATGGGATTTTTCCAGCTTGGTGCGGAAATGTCTATGACGCCGCTGGGAGAAGGGATCGGCGTGCAGATTTCAAAGACGAGGCTGATTGTGCTGATTATAGCGATCGGTTTTGCAATGGGAGCGATTATTACGATCTCAGAGCCGGATCTGCAGGTGCTGGCCCAGCAGGTGCCGTCTATTCCGAATATGACGCTGATTTTAACCGTAGCAGTCGGCGTCGGGATATTTCTTGCCATCGCGATCGTTCGAATCTTATTTCAGGTAAATCTTTCTACGATACTGATCGGGCTGTATGCGGTTTTGATACTGATGTCGTATTTTGTGCCGAAGGAATTTATGGCTGTCGCGTTTGACTCCGGCGGTGTGACGACGGGACCTATGACAGTGCCGTTTATTATGGCGATGGGTGTTGGTCTTGCGTCTGTCAGAGGCGACAAAAATGCTTCCAGTGACAGTTTCGGACTTGTTGCGCTTTCCAGTATCGGTCCTGTGCTTGCAGTCATGATCCTGGGATGTTTTTTCAATCCGACGCAGGCTGCTTATACGACTTCTGCGGTTGCAGATGTTGTGACGACAAGAGATTTGCTTTGGGAATTTTTAACGAGTATGCCCCCGTATGTAAAAGAAGTTTTTGTGTCTTTGATTCCGGTAGCTGCAGTGTTTGTAATTTTTCAGTTGTTCAGCCATCGTTACCAGCACAGACAGGTGAAGCGTATTCTGATTGGGTTTGCATATACGTACATAGGGCTCGTGCTCTTTTTATGCGGGGTAAATGTCGGATTTGCACCGGTTGGATCATTTCTTGGAAAAGAGATTGGCGCGGCGGGCTGGCGTTGGCTGCTCGTGCCGATTGGAATGGTCATCGGTTATTATATCGTAAAGGCGGAGCCTGCGATTCAGGTATTAAACCATCAGGTGGAAGGGGTAACGAACGGCGCGGTATCAGCAAAGGCAATGAACCGCTGTCTTTCTGTCGGAGTTTCGGTCAGCGTAGGCATGGCGATGTTTCGTGTGTTAACAGGACTGCCTGTTTATTGGATTGTCATACCCGGTTATATCATTGCGCTTGTGCTTTCGCGTTTTGTACCGAAAATGTTTGTTGGTATTGCGTTTGACTCCGGTGGGGTTGCCAGCGGGCCTATGACGACGACGTTTTTAATTCCGCTTAGCATTGGCGCTTGTGAGTCGATAGGCGGAAATATTATGACAGATGCGTTCGGTGTGGTAGCGTTAGTTGCGCTGACGCCGTTAATTGCTGTACAGATTATGGGAATTCAGTATCAGATTGTAATGAAACAGTCGGGCAAAGGGGAACAGGCAGATCAGGCTGCAGAAAAACCTGCATTTACTGAAGATATGATCTATGATTTTGAAGAAGATGATATTTATGATTTTGAAGAGGATGATATGTATGATATCGCTGCTATCGAACATGCAGCTGACATACCTGAAATAGCTCATATTTCTAATATCAATAGAAAACAGGAGGATGAACCATGACAGCCAATCATCAGAAACAGGCGTTTCAAATGTTGTTTTTGATTGCTACGCCAAAGCTTGTGCATAAGGCCGTGGAACTATATAAAGAAGGAATGGTGCCGGTACAATACCGGATGCATGCGCAGGGCACAGCTTCCAGTGAGATTATGGATATGCTTGGTCTGGGAGGCGTGGAAAAAGATTTGATACTAAGTATGCTGCCGAAGGCGCTGGCGGATAAAATGTTAAGAAAGCTTCGGCATTCCCTGCATCTTGGTATGCCAAATACAGGAATTGCGTTTACGGTTACGATGTCCAGCTGCAGCGGACATATGATCCGGCTGATGGAAAGCGTAGGAGTGCAGGAAGAGGAACGATCAGGAAGGAATGAATGGGACGAGATGGAAAATGAATATAGTGCGATTATGGCAATTGTCAATCAGGGATTCAGCGAAGAAGTTATGAATGCAGCAAGGCCGATGGGAGCGTCCGGCGGAACGGTATTCCACAGCCGGCGCATCGGCAGCGAGGAGGCAATGAAATTTTGGAATATCAGCATTCAGCAGGAGCGTGAGGTGGTGCTCATTCTGGCAAAGAAGGAGAATAAAAAAGCGATCATGCAGGCGATTAATAAATCATGCGGGATGCAAAGCAAGGCAAACGGAATTGTATTGTCATTGCCGGTAGATGAAATCATTGGGGTGAATTGACGTATCGGTATTCACTTGGGCTGACGCCCATTTTCTTATGAAAGATTCTTGAAAAATACAAAGGATCCATATAGCTGACAGAGTGTGCGACCGCACGCACAGACAAGGATGTCGTTTTTAGCAGAATACAGGCCTGCCGCATCCGGTAATCCAGTAAGTAGCTTTGAATGGATACTCCGGTGAAAGATTTAAAAATCCGATGCAGATAGGAGCGGTTCAGGCCTAAATGATCTGCGATATCCTGAATAGCGATTGGATCGCAGTAATGATCTTCGATATAACGCAGAGCTTCTTCGACATGATTGGTATGGTCTTTTTCAACGATGTATTGTTCGTTTGGAAACTTTTGCGCGAGCAGAAATAAATATTCATATAAGATACTGTTCATGATAAGATCACGGTTCTTTGACAGCCGATCCGCTTTCGCCATGTTCTCATGGCAGCTGCGCAGCTGTGCATCCTGGCCAAAATGGGCAATCAGGTGTTCAGGCAGTGCGGTACGTTCCAGATATCCTTTGACTTTAATGCCCTGCATACCAATCCAGGTGTATGTCCAAGGGGTGTTCCTATCTGCTTCATAATAAATAAGTTCTCCGGGACAGATTAAAAATGCGTCCCCTTCTTTCAGACGGAACAGATTTCCTCTGGCTTTGTAAATACCTGTGCCATGTAATACATAGTGAATTAAGTAGCCATTGCGCAGAATGGGGCCATAGCTGTGTCCCGGCGCACAGTTCTCATAACCGCAGGTGTAGATCATAGCATCGATGTTTCGGTAAAAATCATTGGAAAAGTGATAGTCCAGCATAAAATTCTTCCTTTCGTGTGCGTATTTCGGTTTTTTTGAGGTCATAAAGTTCAATGTGAAAGTCACATGCGTCCATATACATTTGATCTTAACACGATATAATGGTAAATACAAGAGGCAGTAATAAAGACTGTGGCCGCAGGAAAAAGTGATATTAGCCTCTAAATGAAAGAAAATGGAGGAGTATGAAATGGACGCAAACAAAAGGCAGAGATATGAAAAAATATCCATAGAGCTTACAAAGCTTGTGGGCGGGAAAGAAAATATCCAGGGAGTCGCTCACTGTGCGACGAGGCTGCGGATCGTCTTAAAGGACAATGACCTGGCGGATTTAAAAGCTATAGAAGATGTAGATCTTGCAAAAGGCGTGTTTGTAGCAGGTGACCAGGTACAGATTATTTTTGGCGCAGGTCTTGTCAACGATGTGTATGAAGTATTTGCAGAGCACAACAATATGAAAAATATGAGTCTGAGCGATTTGAAAACAGTGGCAAATAAAAAAATGAATCCGCTGCAGAGAATTATCAAAGCGCTGTCGGATGTGTTTGTAGACATTATGCCGGGAATTCTTGCAGCCGCATTGCTGACCGGACTTTCCGGAGTGCTTGGCAACTTTGATATCGTAAAGGAAAATGATACGCTCTATGGCATCAACCGGTTAATTAATATTTCATCCGGCGCGATTTTTGGATTTTTGCCGCTGGCAGTTGCATACAGCGCTTGCAAGCGATTTGGCGGCAGGCCGATTCTTGGGATTGTGATCGGCTGTATTATGTTAAGCAACAGCCTGGCAGATGCTTATGCTGCGGCTCAGGGGACGGTTGATGTAACTACGCTGCATATTTTTGGATTGGGTGTAGAACTGGTTGGTTTTCAGGGCGGTATTATCGTAGCGCTGCTGATGGGATTTGTAACTGCAAAGCTGGATATTTTCTTTGAGAAAAAAGTACCGGAAGTGATCCGTTTACTTGTATCGCCGCTGCTTACGACACTCGTAGGAGCGCTGCTGTTATTTACAATCATCGGGCCTGCAGGAAGGGGACTCTCATCAGGAATCACAAATGCGCTCGTCTGGATGACGCAGAACCTTGGGGTATTTGGCTATGCTGTATTTTCCGGCTTGCAGCAGCTGGTTGTCATTACCGGCCTGCACCATATTTTCGGAGCGATTGAAGCTCAGCTTTTAGCAGATACAGGCAGGAACTTTATCAATCCATTGATGTCCGTAGCGATTATTGCGCAGGGCGGCGCTGTGCTAGCGTATTTAGTAAGACATAGAAAAAATGTGAAAGTAAGAGAACTTTGTATACCAAGTTTTATATCTGTGTTGTTTGGTATAACAGAACCGGCTTTGTTTGGGATTAACTTAAGATACCGTTTTCCAATTATTGGCGGCTGTATCGGCGGAGCTTTTGGCGGGGTGGTTGTATATTTGACAAATCTCGCAGCGCTTGGATTTGGTACGACGGTCGTACCTGGAATTGCATTGGCGGACCCTGCCGGAAACGGATATATGAATTATGTAATAGCACATGGAGTTGCGATTGCGGGCGGTTTTTTGATGACGCTTATATTAGGAAAATTTATGGATCAGGTTACAGACGAAGCATCCGCAGACAAAGCTGTATCCACAGCACAGACGACCGAATCAGAGACAACTGTATCAAAGACAACTGAATCAGAGACAACTGAATCAGAGACAGAATCGGCAGAAATATCCGCAGTGCAGACAATGCCGGTTCCGCAGGAAGAACCGTTTTTTAGCCATGCAAAAGGTCAGCTGATCCCAATGGAACAGGTAAAAGATGAAACATTTGCTAATAAAATATTAGGAGACGGGGTGGCTGTGATACCGGAGACAGGAAATGTGTATGCGCCGACGGACGGTACGATTTTAAGCGTTTTTGATACAAAACATGCCGTTTGCTTTGCAAGCAGCTGCGGTACGGAAATTTTGATACATATCGGCGTAGATACGGTGAATCTGCAGGGAAAATTTTTTGAAACCCATGTAAAAGATGGCGACAGGGTCAGGAAAGGACAGCTTTTGATCTCGTTTGATAAAGCACAGATTGAAAAAGCCGGGTACGATACGACGATTCCGATGATCTTTACCGATCTTGCAGATGACCGCAGACTGGAACCATCTGCACCGGGAAGCGTTCATTCTGATACGGTAGCAGCAATTGTATATAAAATATAAGAGGCACAAATATGAATCGAAAATTCATTTTTTTAGATATTGATGGAACCTTGGTTACTCAGATGCAAGCGCCGTCTGACTATGTGAAAAAAGCAGTACGCAGTGCGCGTTCCAATGGGCATAAGGTGTTTTTATGCACAGGCAGAAATATGCCGATTATCGGGCAGGATATTTTAGAAGTGGGTTTTGACGGCGTGATTGCAAGCGCCGGAAGCCACGTAGAAGTTGCGGGAAAAGTACTGTATGATTGTATTCTTCCAGAAGAGACAATACAAGAATGTCTGGACATTTTTCATAAACACGGCATGTATTGCAGAATCGAAACACCAGAGGGCATTTATACGGATCCGCAAATGGAAGCATTGCTTCAAACGGTGCAGGCAGATGCATCCAACTCAGAGCTGATTCGTATGCAAAAGGAGATCGAAGCAGGTATTGCAATCCAGCCATATGACAGATATCCGAAGAAAGGCGCATACAAAATATGCTTTACGAGCAGGGACCTGGAATCTGTGGAGCAGACGAAAAGATATTTGGGAGGCAGATTTGTGTATGCAGTGCATCCTTATGCAGACAGCAGTTCTTGCTTTAACGGAGAGATTATTCCCAAGGGAATCGATAAGGGCAAGGGGATCGAGCTGGTATGCAGCTATTTCGGAGCGGATTTAAAGGATACGATTGCTTTTGGCGACAGTATGAACGATTATGAAATGATGCAGACGGCGGGAATCAGTGTTGCGATGGGCAATGCCTGCGAGGAGCTGAAAAAAACAGCGGATTATATTTGTAAGAATGTGTGGGAAGATGGTATTTATTACGAGTTTCGAAGGATGAAACTGGCGTAAGACGGATGATTCCTGAGTGATAAAAACAGGACAGATGATTACAATAAAAACAGAAGGCATATCTGTAAAACGGATATGCCTTCTGTTTTTGCGTGTATAAAGTGGGTTATCGAGGATTTATCGATCATGTTTTTGGTAGATTAGCTGGTGTTTTTGATCTGCTATCTATGGTTTTTTAGATCAACAAATTTTAATTTTGCCGATTTTCCCGGACGATAGATTACTTCCAGTCGAAGAGTAGCGTCAAGAGGATAAGGGGTTACCCTGTTTTTAAATAGTAATGCAGGATGGCATTCCATATAAATCTTATCTGCTGTCAATTTATAAGATGCCTGTGACGACAGGAATACGTCTTTTATTTGTTTATCATCTTCTCCAATCTGAGATTTGTCATAAGGGATGCGCAGTAATTTTTTTCCGGTTTTTTGATCGGTTATTTTTACACAATTCTTTTTTTTATCCAGACTGCAGTTCAGCAGTTTTCGACATTGTTTTTCTATCTTTCCATCTGACCATGCCTGATATGGAAACAAATCCGTCCAAAATAGATTTTTATTGTTATCTCTGTCGATGACAAGCAGTCCGTTGCTGGCTCCATCTCCACCTCCATACGGATAGAAAAAAGCTGCTTCCTGTTGGCCGTCGCCATCATAATCCGCTTGTTTGATATCTGCTTCTCCATAATCGGTATGCCATTGCAGACCTAAATCATAACGCTGGCCATCTGCTGTCAAAACCATGTTCTGATAAGTTGTTTCAGGGCTGGCGCCATACACCGTAATTTTTTGGTCTTTGCTGGAAACTATGAAATCCAGCTGCTCAGCAGATGATAATATAAGATGTGGCTCTGTGTCCTGATATTTGATTTCCATTTTCAAACGGTATGGAACTGGCCATTCCTCATTTTTATTATCGATTAGAGCAAAAGGAACAGATAAGTAAATTTTACCCTGTTCGATCTCTATCTTTGTATTGGTGAGAAAATGCAAACGAACTGGCACTCGTTTTGGCTCCTCCAGCCATTCTTCATATGGAAATTGCAAAAATTTTTTGCCGGTGTCTTTCCAAAGAAGAGATATTTTTTTGTGCTTTCTATCGATTTTGGTATTTAAATATGCTGAAAAACCAGTTTTCAGGTCCGCTGCAGGATCATAAACTTGCCAGGTAATTTCACCGCCTGATTTCTTTTTGGAAATATACAGGCGGTTTTGTATCGTTTCTGTACCGTTTTCATGGAACGGATAGAGAAGTATCATTAATTTTTCTTTTTTGCCGTCTCCATCAAAATCAAGTCTGGCTTCCTGGAAATATCCATTTTTTATAGCCTCAGCGTCTGCAGAATCGATGTTGTCCAGGAGAATGTCGCTTGAATCATTTGAAATGAGCGCACGTTTAGATGGATTTTGCGATTGAGCAGAAGAATGATGTTTGAGTGTGCATGCAGATAATATTAAGATTGTGCCAAATAGGATCGCTTTTCTTTTTGTTTTCATAGTGGATTCCTTTCCTGCAAATTAAATTTTGATAGGAGTGAAAAAATTATTTAAAAATTCGATTCGTAAGAGTTCTCAGTTTACAATTTCTAAGAAAATTACTTATTAATAATTGTAATCAGCAAATAAATGTCAAATGGAAGGAGTACATATATGAATACTAATACAAAAAACGGCTATATTGCATACGGAACTTCTGTATCAAACTTAAGTGAATTAATTGAAAAATGCAGCCCTATCGACTCTTTGGCGCGAATGATAATGGGTGAAGCAAGAGGTGAAAGTAAAAATGGAAAGATTGCCTGTGCTTATGTTGTTAAGAACCGACAAACAATCCACCGCATTTCTGAGTTTGGAGGGCCTGATTATAAATCAATTGTAACGAAAGGCAATGGAAGCCAGTTTAATGGAATTCTTAGCAAAGCTGCATTAAAGCCAAAAGAAGTCGATGCAAATGCATGGGAAAAATGCTTAGATGCTGCTTCTCATTTTTCAGATGAAAGAAATCCTATCGGTAAATGTTTATGGTTTAATACAAATGAACTTTATAACAGTATTGTCAATAGAAATGGTGGAAAATACGCTTTTGGTGGCGGATCACCGGTAGCGGTAGTGGAAAAAGTTGTGATCGGTAATCATACGTTTTTCCGTGTGGAAGGATATAATTACTAAAATATAATAGTTGCTGATTACAGGGGCGCTAAGCAGCGCCCTTTCATGACATTGCATGTTCTTTTTTCTAATGATACTGTTAATATGTATAGCTGCAGTTTGAAAGTCTGTTTACAAATACTAATCAATTATATTATAGTTTAAAATATTATTATTGTAAAGTGTCAAAAACATGCCAAATGATGTACATGCCATTTTTTTGTTCTTATACTATAAAAAAGATTAATGAAATATATCATCAACTTCTAAAGTGTTAATAATTTCTAACATCTTGTTAATGCCCTTGTTTTGAACTCTTTTTAATGTTCTTTCAGATTTTTCTTGATTTTTTCCAAATTTCCTGGAATACAGTTCTGTTGTTTCAGTCCATGTATAATGAGTTATTAAATGTGTATTTATTACAAATGCTTCCGAAGGGTTTAAAATGTCTAATACATTAGAAATAAGTTTAACTATTAATTTATTTTTCTTATAGTCGGACATTGTTATTGCGTTTTTATAAATATTTGGGCTGTTTTCTTGGATTTTAACTTTTTTTTGTATAGTATTAAATTCTTTTAATATGCTTTTCAATTGTATTTCCGTCATTTTTTATTTGCTCCTTTTTATAAGGTTATTACAAGTGCTTTTATCATAATTAACACTTTATAAAAGAATTTTTCTACAAGATGGCCTAAATTTGGCATTTGTTTGGCATAATATCGTCACTTTTCAAAATAAGAATAACTTTATATATTAGAATTGTCTGAATATAAAAATAAAAAAATAAGTTTCTAAATTATACATTTACTCCTTTTTATCAAAAAAAAGGAGTAAAAATGGAAAATTACGTATCAAAGCTTATCAGGTCATATTTAGAAACACGAAATGAATATTATTATGAAAGATTGCAGGAGCAGTTTTTGCCATTGATAAAAGCTTATGCACGAAAACTTTATTATCTCGATTATGAAGACAGTCAGCAGGAATTATGCATAGCGTTATATGAATCAATTAGCAAAATAAAAAATACAGATAATGAATTTGCTTGTATTTCATACATAAAAAGATCTATTGTAAATAAATTTACTAAGTTATATCATGAAAGTGTCAAGGAGCAGAATATACAGGCAAATAGTACCAGTTTAGTATTTAATGCTAATTTAGGAATTCAGAACGATGGTGAAGTAGAAAATTGTATAACTATGACGGATTTGAAAAATTATTTACAAAGTAAAACTTTAGAAGAGCGTAAAATAATAGATATGTTAATTCAAGGATATAGTGATAAGGAAATTGGAAGGGAAATGGGTTTTACCAGACAGTATATTAATCGAATAAAAAAGCAGATATTAAAATGATTTGAGTTAAATCGGACAAACCGCATGCAGCGGCTTGTCCGATTTAACTTTTGGGTATCTTATATATTTGACTATATAAATTATCCAGTTTACTGTCTATCTCATTTACAATTGCAAGTTTTTGGGTAAGGTTAGTTAACAAGGTTTGATAGTTTTCTTCTCTTGTGTTTTGAAGCTCGTCTAGTTTATCATTTTTTTTAATTGTGTATAAAAGCATGAAAACAAAAAGCACTGCCCATATTCCTTGTGATTGTATTAACTGTATAATGATATCTTCCAATATGCTAATCCCCCTCTCATTATAAATTTTGAAATCAATGCAGGTTTTTAATATTAATTATATTTAATAACATGCATTGTTTTTATTTATAATAATAAATTATAAATAAATCTGGAAACAAAATATATGAGTCTTTAAAGATTTCTATAATTTGATAGAGAATTTATTTTGAGGATTAACAAAATACCAATAACAAATGTTTTCATAGCTGTGATACTTGAAATTAGACTTCTGATATAGTATGATATTAAGAGAATGAATATTTGGAATTATAAAAGATACTTAAAGAGTATTTGAATTATAAACGATAGAAATAAAGTGATTATGGATATCAAATATAAATTTGCACAGCTTTATAACTTATTACTTATGTAAGGAATTACTGAAGCCGAAGATAGTTTTATTAAGTTACGAAAAGGAGATGGAATAGATTGATTGCTTTAACATCAGAAAAACTTATTAAGTTTAATTCATTATATGAAAAGTATGAAAAAACTATTTACTATACAATTAAAAATTTTAATTTTGATAAATATACAATAGAGGATTTAACCCAGGAAATTTATATGATAATTGTCAAAAAGTTAGATGATCTCGATGTAAACAATTATAAGAGAACTCAAAATTACATAATAACAATAACTCGTAATTGCTGTATCAATTATAAAAGAAATCTTACTAAAAGGAAAGAAATTCTAAGCAGAGAAATATCTGATTTTTCAGTAGAATCCATGGATTTACTACAGCAAATTATTAATAAGGAGCAGATTAATTTAATGTTTGAAGAAATAAAGAAATTAGATGATATATATAAATCAGTATTGGAATTAAAATATTTAGATGGCTTTAACAATAAAGAAATAGCCTATATTTTAAAAATTAAAAAGAAAACAGTTGAAATGAGATTGTATCGTGCAAAAATTATTCTGAAGAAGTGTTTAAAAAGATAATGTGTAGAAGAAAGGACTGTTCATCGGTGATGTTAATGCAATATTTAGTGATGATAAGGGCAAGGGGATCGAGCTGGTATGCAGCTATTTCAACGCGGATTTACAGGATACGATTGCTTTGGGCGATAGTATGAACGATTATGAAATGATGCAGACGGCGGGAATCAGTTTTAGGCATTGTTTTTCTATCCTTCCATCTAGCCATGCCTGATATGGAAACAAATCCGTCCAAAATAGATTTTTATTGTTATCCCTGTCGATGACAAGCAGTCCGTTGCCGGCTCCATCTCCGCCTCCATACGGATAGAAAAAAGCTGCTTCCTGTTGGCCGCCGCTCCGCTATCGTCAAGCCCGATGAAGTCTTTGACTATTATGAGATTGACGCGGCAGATTTACAGGAGGACGCAGACAATGAATGAGCGTTCCCCAAAGGAGAAGCCGCGCCTTGTGCTGATTATGGGCGGGCGCATGGAGCAGCAGCACGAAAAAGTGAAACGGCAGGCTCAAATCCGGGAATTTATCGCGGCTTGTGAACGGCTCTACGAAAAGAACCGCCAGAGAGAAAGGAGGGATTGCGATGAAAGGCAGAAATACAGGCTATGAGATACGCGCCCCCACTTCCCCGGCGCAGCACACAGCGGCAAGAGCCGCGTCCCTTACAACTGAATACCGCCGCGCCGCAGACACTTAGGCGGCGTGGGGAACCTGCCCAACCCGGCGGGCTTATGACCGCGGCAGTTACCAAAACTGACCGCCGTTTTTTATGCCCTTTTTCGGGCAGCCGCACACGCGGCAAGAAAGGAGAAATTCATGGCATTTTTTAATTCGGCAGTAGGCGTTTTGCAGACCCTTGTTGTAGCTCTGGGAGCCGGGCTTGGTATCTGGGGCGTGATTAACCTCATGGAGGGCTACGGCAACGACAATCCGGGCGCGAATGCTCATGTACGGTAAAGAAGCAAGCAAC
>CAJUBQ010000052.1 GCA_910584595.1 uncultured Eubacterium sp. | reverse complement strand
GATGTTTTAGTGCCTGTCAAGCTGTTTTGGTACAGTTTTAGACTTTACAAAGCACGAGGAGGGCTTAAAGTTGTATATTTTAAATACAGAAAAAATATGATTGTTAAATGAAAGAAAAATGATGGGATAACTTATAAATCATTTTTAGTTTGATTTTGATTGTCGGACAAGTTTTAAGCAAAGGAGAGAATATTGTGAAAAAAAGAAAAAACATTGCAAAATCTATATTGTGCATAGTTTTGGCAATATTATTAGCGGTTGGCAATAGTGGGTGGGTCGTTGCTGATAATGATGGAAAAGTACAAGATGTATCTGAAGATAAAGAAAATCTGAAACTAAGAAAAACAGATCAGCAAAAAAAAGAAGAATATCTGGAATCTACTGGAGTGGCGAGAAGTTCAGATGGAGAGATGATTAGCAATGAATATCTGGAATTTATGGTAAATAGTTCTGGACGTTTTACGATTGGAAATGTGGAAGGAAATCCTGATTATACAAGTGATAATAATAAAATATTATTGTTTGGGCACAGCAGCCCAGGAACATCTTTTAGTACAATTCGTATTCAGTCTAGCCGTAATGAGGTCATGGATTTTAAATTTGAGGCTAATGATAATACTTATGACACAGAGGGACAGACTGTAACATCAGTAATGAATGCGGAGGGTTCCTTTGGAAGCGGCGAAACCTATAACTTTACAATCAAACAGTTATTGGAGTTTGTTAAAGGAAGTAGTGGTATTGCTGATACGGTAAAAATAAGTTATAAACTTACAAACAACGGAGTGCTTTCACAAAAAGTGGGTGTTCGTATTATGCTGGATACAATGTTAGCAAGTAATGATGATGCACCGTTTAAAGTTGTTGGTTATGATAATGTAACTTCAGAACGGGAATTAAGAGGAAGCAATGTTCCTTCTTCTTATCAGGTTTATGATAATTTAGATAATCCAACGACTATTGCAACTGGAACATTATATTTACAAAATGACCGCCATCCTGATAAAGTTCAATTTGCAAGATGGGATTATATAGAAGATACATTATATAATTATGCGGTCGAGGATATGGAATTTGGAGATACGGCAGTTGGTATTTATTTTGATCCAGTTGTTTTAGAAGCATCGGCAAGTACAAGTGTATGTACATATTACGGCGTAAACAGTAGTTTGTCGTCTACGGATAGTAACGTAGTGATAGAAAATTTAACAGATACTCAGTTTGCAGTACTTATTTTTGACAGTCTTTCACAGAGATATCTGAGTGGGGCAGAAGTTGCAATAGAAGGCAGAACTGTGACTACGGATGAAAATGGAATAGCAGTGTTTGATAACTGCAAGGACATAGATGGTAGTAACGTAGCCGTAAAGGTTAAAAAAGAAGGATATGATGAGATAGAAGTGCAGCGGCAGGTTCTATGCGGCAGTTTTACTGGAATAGGAATTGTATCACAGGGATATGATTTGGAAGAACCTGCTATTTTAAGTGCGGTGCTGCAGTCGGGCAATGATATGTATGATCTGCTGACTACTTGTGTTAATTATGATGAAGCAAGGAGTGATGATATACAGAATGACTTTATTCATATCCGGGTAGCAAATGCAGGTACAGCAAATACGTACAGGCTGGTACAGGGCGGCGAAGTAAAGTATGAAAGTGCAGACGGCACTTTTCAAATTCCAATTGCTACCAAGGATAAAAATGGAGCTGAATATAAAAAACCCCGTATCGTAAGGCTGAGTGCAGGACAGGATGTACAGTTGCAGATGGTTAAAACAGGATGGGGAGTAAAACGTGCTGATCTTGGACTGATTATAGGTAAGCCTACATTTGAGTTTGGATCGGTGGGAGCTGAAAAAGGTAGCATATCGCTTGATGACAGCCTTAAGTTTACAATTCCCGATGATGTGCCAATTTTTGGGGGTAAAGAAGTAGAGTTTGGCATGGTGAATCCTTTGCCAGTGTCGGTAGATATAGAGGGAGATGGCAAAGTTAAGATAGCTGTTGGAAAGGATTTGAATGATGATTCAGGAAAAGATAAATGGGATAAATTTAAAGAATCCTATCATAAAATGAAAGAAAAGGTAGACCCGGATAATGTCAGCAAATTACATGATTATATTAAAGAAAAGGCAAATGGAGATGCTGTTAAGGAATTATATGGAGCTGGCCCTTTAACATTTGAATGTAATCTGACAGGATATGGAGAAGGGGTTGTAGATGATAATGGCAATGTAAATATTGAGGTTGGCATTATTTTAGAATTAACAGAACAAAAAGATTTTATACATTATTTTATGATAAGTTTTGTTCCTGTATATGTAAATATAGGAGAAAAAGGAGAAATTGCAGCACAAATTCATGGAAATGTTGCATTTGGGGATGGTAATTTTTCTTTTGCAGGCGGAGATTGTACGATTACGCCATCTTTTCAGCTGAGTATTGAAGGCGGTGTAGGTATAAAAGGAGCGGCAAGTGTTTCGGGAGAAGGAAGTGCAAAAATCAGCTGGCAGCATAGATTTTCAAATTCCTATGACCGAGTATGGCTGTCTGGTTCTGTAGCTTTAAAGGCAAAGTTGCTGTTATTTGAGGCTAAAATACCGTTTGATACGCCTGAGTGGACTATATGGGATGATAATAATTCAAGGTCACTAGTAAGAGTTGCGAATGATACTGAGGGAATAGGATTTGAATTAACAGATAGAACATCGAATAATAACCTTGGGCTGGAGTCATTGTATACTGGGGTTCAGGAAGTTTCTGTTAATGGAAAACGATACCGGTTCTATTTGGCAGATGATACAGCAAGAGAAAGCCAGAACCGTACAACAATTGTTTATCAAAAATATGAGAACCAGATATGGACTGAACCGATACAGCTTCAAAATGATGGTACAGCTGATTGTAATTTCGCAATAGATGTACAAGGAACAGATATTTATGTAGTCTGGGAAAACATGGTCAGAAAGTTAGACAGAAATATAACATTGAATGATATGCTGCAGGCTTGCCAGATTAGTCTGTGCAGGCTGGATACAGTAACTGGTCAGACAGAAATTCTTTATAATTCCAAAAATGAATCAGGTGTTGCAGCACAAGGACATTTTTCGCCGACTGTTTCGGTTGCATCCGGTTCAGGGAAGCCTGATGTAAAGATTGCATGGTATACTAATACTGAAAATTATATGTATGGACTTCCAAAAGAAAATCCGGGAAAAGACTGTATATATCATGTGGATGTTACAAGTGGAAGCAGTATAATTGGCATACCTACCCAGCCAGAAAAAATAGAAATAGACAATGGACATATTATGTCTCTTTCAATGGGAACATTGGATGGTAGGAATACGATTGTATATGCCGTTGATGAAGATGGAAATTTTGGTACAGAAGAGGATGTCAAGTTATATGCATATATAGACGGAAGAACACAGCAAATACAGTCAAATGTGAATGGTGCTGCTACAAATGCAAAATTTGCAAGGCTAGATAATATAGATACAATGTTCTATTATAGCGCTGGCAATATTGCATATACATCTGCTGGAGGGGGCAGGGATATCCATTATGCTTTTTCAGAAGGTGAACTCCCATCAGGGTTAAGTGACAGTTTTTCCATTTTACCGGATATGGCGGGTAACGTAAAAAGTATTTTATGGAAAGCGTCTAATGATCAAAATGGACAAGATATTTATGCTGTTAATTATTCAAACGGAAAATGGTCGAAACCTTATATTTTAAAAACAGTAACAGGGTCTGATGTCAGTATACCTACGGGATATGTCTCTGATGATGGAACGGTTGGAATCACCTATGGATACAATAGAGAAGCGGAAAACAATTCTCAAGCAGTTATTGTTTCAGAAGAAATAAAAAGTTATATAAATACTTCATTTGATAATATTCTTTTTGAACAGGAAGATGTTGTGCCAGGAGCTGATATGGGATTTGATGTGCATGTATCCAATAAAGGCATGATGAATATTGATGCATTGAATATAAGGGTGTCAAGAGACGGAACTGTTCTTGGCGAGCAGAGAGTTGATGTAAATCTGGGTGTTGGGGAAGATTTTTACCAAACTGTTTCGTCAGTATTTCCAGTGCCGGCTGACCTTATGGCACCATCGGAATTTAAAGTTGAAATTTATGCAGATGGTGAAACAGATATGACCGATAATGCACAGGATATAACGATTGGATATACAGATATTGCTGTTGAAGAAAATGGGCGTTTTCTTGAAAGAGGAAATGATTATATTGCTTTAAGAGTAGAAAATCGGTCTAAAATATTGGCTGAAAAAGTTCGTCTGCGTGTATTGGCTGATAGTGAAGCGGGGATCGTTATTTATGACAAATATATTGATAATCTGGCAGGAGGCGAAATTAAATTTTACAATGTAAATATCAATCAGTTGTCAAACTCCAGTATTGCATATGCAATTATAAGTACGGAATCGAATGACTGTTATATGTATAATAATACAGAATTATTGTCAATAAATCCATATTTACATAGAACAATCGTGCCAGAGAGTCATAAAATTGAAAAAATAACATTAAGCATAGATAAAGCGTCTTTAACAAAAGGCAGGACACTGCAATTGCGAGCAGAGATTTTTCCGACAGATGCTGAAAATCAGACTTTACGGTGGTCATCCAATAATGAAAATGTAGCGACAGTGGATGCGAATGGTCTGGTTACAGCTGATGGAGCAGGAGAAGCATTAATTACAGTAGAAAGTACAGATGGAAGCAATGTTAGTGCCTCATGTATTGTGGTAATTGTGGATAATAATCCGGTGCCAGATCCAACACCAACGCCGACACCGACACCGAATCCGACACCGACACCGAATCCAACACCGACGCCGGGACCCGTTATAGAGGATTTTTATTATATTATTCAATTTGATGCTAATTCTGGTACAAAATTAAGCCGTAAGACTATGACGTTACTCATTGATGATGCTATGGGTATTATGCCAAAAGTTCAGCGTAAGAATTATGCATTTAAGGGATGGTATACACAGAAAAATGGTGGTGAGAAAGTAAACAGTACAAGCGTATTGAATGTATCAACGACTTTATATGCACAATGGACTAAAATAGTAAAACTTGCGAAACCTAAAAAATTATCTTTATCTTCGAAAAAAACTGGTCAGATAAAGATTAGTTTTAACAATGTTACAAAGGCGGTAGGATATCAAATTGAGTATTCAGCGAATAAAAAATTTTCTTCCTCTGTAAAGAAAAATGTAACGGCAGGAAAGAAAACGATAAAGAAATTGAAATCCGGTAAAAAGTATTATGTTAGAGTTCGCGCCTATTGCTTAGATTCTACCGGCAAAAAAGTTTATGGTTCTTACAGTACAGTAAAAAGCATTAAAGTAAAATAATTCTTTACAGCCATGCTGCCAGAAATGAAACGGTATGGCTGTAACTCACAGGTTAAGAAAGGAAAAGGCTATGAAAAATCAAAAGAAATATCTCTTATACCTGCTTGCAGGTGTATTGTTGATTTGTATTATTCAGATTCAGATAGTATACGCAGCAGCCTCTCCATTACTGTCTGCCTCCGCAGATGCTGCAGGGGTAGCAGTTGGAGATCACGTAAATATAAGCATTAATCTCAGTGGAAACCCATCTGTCAGCACATTGGGTACTGCTCTGAACTATGACAGCAGCATTCTAAAATATGATGGTGCATCCTGGAGCAACAGTTTTTCCGGCAGCGATATGAAAATGGCATCCGATACAGGCAGTGAAATAAACTTGTCTGTAGTCAGTGACAGCAGCTATTCTGCAGATGGAACGATTGTAACCGTTCGTTTTCGGGCAGTTCAGAATTCATCTTCCATTCCAGTTACGCTATCCTTAAGGGATATGGCGGATGCAGACCTGTCAGCGGTTTCCAACTGCAGGGTTTCCAGCCAGGTTCGTGTGCCGGAAACGGCAGGAAAAAAGAATGCTGCAGCAGATAACAAAGATGATATGGTGCAATTAAAGGCGCCTGAAACAGATAGCAGCAGTAGAGAAAGTGAAAGCGGATTTGATGAACAGATGGCAGTAAGTGTTGCAGATACAGGGACTGATCATGTGCAGAGCGGATTAAGTGCGTCTGAAGGCAATACACAGGAAGCATCACTGACGGCAGGCGGCGGGGTACAAAGCACATCTGTACATAATGCACAATCTGCTCTGGCATCAAATACTGGCAGTGCAAAGCCGGATCAGAATTATAAAACAGGCGCAGGGCTTGGAAATGATATTTTCCTGATTATTGCGGCAGTATGCGGCACTCTGACACTGATTCTGATGGTAAGAAAACGCAGGGAGGAAAAATAGTGAAAAAAGTGAAGAAGGCAGCAGCCATCCTCATAGGCCTGATGGTGGCAGTGCTTGGATTTGCAAATGATACCTATGCAGAAGAAACTGCATGGGATATTGAGAACACATTAGACATATCAGAGTGCAGACAGGGAGACACAGTTACGATGTCCATAAATTTAAAGGGAAGCGGTACATCTTTGCCGCAGGAAATTCATTCCATGAAGGGCACACTGGAATATGACAGCAGCCTGTTCACAGTGGAAAATGCGGATATTCTTCCGGCAGAAGGCGAAAAGGTGCAGTCATGCTCTTTTGACCAGTCTTCCGGAACATTTGACATCAAATATTCTTCGAACATTACTGTACAGGACGGCGGACGGATGCTTCAGATACGGCTGCATACGGCTGCAGATGCTTCAACCGGAAAAACGACGCTGTGTGTGACACAGATGAAATGGGAGGGTTCAGCAGGCGGACAGCCGGTAGAAATAGAACACCGTATACCGGCACGCATTACAATTGCCGGAGCAGAAGTACAATCTGCGGCAGGGGATGTAAACCAGGACGGAAAAGTAAACCTGACAGATGCAAAGCTGGTTATGCAGCATTACAACGGCGCAAAAACGCTGAACAGCCAGCAGAAAAAGAATGCGGATGCGAATGGAGACGGAAATGTAAATCTGACAGACGCAAAACTGATTATGAAATATTATAATGGTGAAATCAAAACATTCTGAGGAGCAAAGCATTTGTATATCACTGCATAGGGACTTTCTGTATCCGGATACGGAAGTATGGCAGAAAAACGCAGGTGATCAGGAATGGCATTATAAACAGACACGGGGAGGGAATTGAAAATTGGAAAGCCGGATAAAGAGCAGACTGCTGTATATAGCTTTGGCAGTAATCATGATGATGGAAGTATTTTTTACAGGAAATGTTAAGGCGGAAAAAAATACAGGAGAGACCGGAGCGGAATGGCAGACGGATACAGTATATGAAGGAGAAAACATAGAACAGCAGGATTATCTGACCAGGAGCCATCCTGTAAGATCATATCTGACAGCATGCAGGGACGGCGGTTTCATGCGTGTCCAGGATATAGATTCAGATGCCGGCATACTGGCTGAGTATTATGATCCGTCCTATCATCTGATTTCTTCCAGAATGATCGGAAAGGAGCTTCCGCTTTTTGGTGCGTTTTATGAAACGGGGCAGTATTATTTTCTTCTGACCGGGCAGCTGAATCTGGATGAACGGCCGGATGTGGAAGTATACCGGATCACAAAATACGATAAGAACTGGAACCGGATCAGTTCTGCAGGATTAAGCGATTGTAATACGGTAGAGCCTTTCCGTTCTGGTTCTGCCCGTATGGATACGGATGGGAAGCGCTTATATATTCGTACCTGCCACCGCATGTATAAGTCATTAAAGGATGGGTTAAACCATCAGGCGAATGTATCCATAGTTTTAGATATGGAGGCTATGAAAATTACAGAGTCTTATACAGCGGTCAGCCGTTCTCCTTTTGGCTATGTGAGCCATTCGTTTAACCAGTTTATTAAGGCTGATAATGATATGATTGCGGCAGTGGATCATGGGGATGCGTATCCCAGACAGATTCAGCTTGTGGTAAACAGCGCAAATTCACCGGGAGCTTTATCCGGAGGAAGGAAAGAAACCTGTATCCTTTCATTTCCGGGAAGGACAGGCGAAAACGAGACAGGGGCATCTGTCGGGGGTTTTGAAATGTCAGATTCATCTTATCTGGTGGCAGGAAATTCGGTTATTCAGGATGAAAGGAATCTAAAAAGGAAGACACGGAATATTTTTGTCGCATCCGTGGACAGAGGTACCAATGCGGTATCTGTAAACTGGCTGACAAATTATCAGGAAGGTGATGGAACCGTGTCCACACCATGCATGGCCAGACTCTCTGACAACCGGTATATGATACTCTGGTCGCGTGGCGGGACAACTGTATTTTATACACTGCTGGATGGAAACGGAAAACAGGAAGGCAGGGTATACGAGCTGAAAGGCAGTTTATCTGACTGTGCGCCCCTTGTTGAAAATGGCAGGCTGATCTGGTATACGTGGCAGGATGAGGCTGTTAATTTTTATGAGATAGATCTTCAGGATCTGTCACAGTACCGGATGAAACGGATTGTAAATGGCAGGAAAGAGGATGGTGAAAAAGAAAGTGAGGAAGACAGCAGCAGGGATCAGGAAATTATAAATGGAAATGATGGGGAAAAAGACCCGGATGATTCAGAAGATGAGTTTTCTGCACCTGCTGCAGGCACAAGGCTGACGGATACAAAATCCAAAGCAGTCTATCAGGTGATAAAGGCCGGACCTGCCGGAGGGACTGCAGCATTCCTGAAACCATCCGGAAGCGGAATAAAAAAGATCACAATACCTGCTTCCATCAGACTGGGCGGTATTACTTATAAAGTAACCGGTATATCTGCAGATGCATGTAAGAACCATAAGATGCTGCAAAGTGTGTCCGTTGGAAAAAATGTTCGTTCCATAGGCAGGAATGCATTTTACGGATGTAAAAATCTGAAAAACGTGGACATGGCAAAAAATGTAAAAACGATCGGAGACAAAGCCTTTTATAAGTGTACAGCATTGCCGCGGATTATCATTCCGGAGAAAGTTTCAAAGATTGGAAAAAAGGCATTTTATGGAGACAGAAAGCTGGCGTCCATTATTATCCGGACGAAAAAACTGACGAATGGCAGAACAGGAAACGGGGCATTTGACGGAATCGGATCTGGCGCGGTTTATACTGTTCCGCGTGTAAAGGCGCAGGCATATAAAAAACTTCTGATTGCAAAAGGAGCTGATCTGTAAAAATCATTACAGATCATATATTCATATACATTCCGGCAGAAATCCGGAAAGAGGGCGGGACATGGTATTGGATTGGACAGCAGAAGAAAAAATTCTTTTGAATATGGAAAAAATAATTGCTGCCGCCTGACGCATGAACAGGCAGCAGCTGTATTCTTACTGCAGGAGAATACAGAAGAAACAGTCGGAAATACTGCCGGGACAGACTGGCATTGTATTTTTGAAAACACTGAGACGCATTGCTGACGGGGATACGGATGCAGCAAAGGTCTGGCCGGATCTGATGCAGGATACGGAGCGCATACTGAAACTGATACGTGCAAACCGGAATCTGGACCAGAAAGTATGGCTTGCAGCCCTGCCCAGACTGGAAGCACAGCAGGATTATTGTTTTAAAACAGAACCCGGCATGGCATTTATTACGGCATTGAAAGAAAAACCGGGAATATGCCTGCCTGAAAAAAGGCAGGGGCATCATGTGGAGGCTTCTTCTGTAAATACAATCCGGACAGCCATAAGGGATGATGAAAGGGAGCTGGAAAAGGTCGCTGTCTGGCTGATGGAAGATCTGTCCGGACAGAAAGAAAAAGTGAAAAAGAAAAAAGCAGTTTTCTTTTCCGGATGCATCAGACAGGCAGCCATACCGGCGCTTGCATGCCTGTCGGTCTGCTGTCTGGCCATATGGCTGTACGGGCAGGCTGGCAGGAATATGGACAGATGGAACCTGCATTTAGAGACTGGTTCTGCCCGGAGCGATTCAGGGCTGACGGGTAGAAAAGAACTGCTGATATGTAAAAAGAAGAAAAGCAGAAAGGTAAACTGCAGTCTTTTTAGCTTTCTGCTTTTTTGGTTTCCTTTGGGGTAAGGCGGTCATACTGGACCTGAATGGTTCCGGCTGGCAGGAAGATTTTTTCTTTATAGAGCATGGTATAAACAGCCTGCCCTCTGGCATAATCTTTCTGTTCCTTTGGAAAGAAGGACCGGCAGAAATACCGGCTGTTTTCTTCCAGTGCGGCAAGAAAGATGTATATATCATTTCCCATGAACGGTGTGGACAGCAGGTAGTCAGCTTCGATCAGGGAAAAGCGGTTGATCTTTGGATTGTAACGGAATACCAGCCGATTGTCGTCAAACAGTTTTTCAATATGTGCAAGCGGCTGGAACCGGTTTTCAATCAGGTGTATGTAGCGGCTTTTGGCGATGGATTCGTAAGTTGTTTTTCCGGCAAGAATCTCGTCAAAAATAATACTTCGGTTTCTTGTGGCAATACGCAGGTCTTTTAGTTTTCCAAGACCCATCAGATGGTGGAAGTCCAGTTTTGAAAAGCCGATGCAGAGTTTTGTGGATTTCCCTTTTCTGCCAATGATGATACGGTATTGCATGTCCAGTAATTTTTCAAATGCGCAGGCGCATCCGGCAAGTTTATCCATGTACAGGTTCCTTTCCGTTATACAAGTATAAAAAGCCGTCCTGTATATACAGGGCGGCTCCGGGCATTTTCTTTCGGCAGATGCCGCTGTACGGCACTGCCTACTCCGGTTTGAGGTTACTGCACAACCCCTACTGGAAGCTCCGCACAGCAAGGCATTCCGGTACGCTGCTGTGCTTCAACGCTTGGACAGACACACGCCGTTGCCTGTCTTCTGATATTATTATACGTATGGGATAAAAATATGTCAATGTATTTTTTACTCAGATTAAAAACAATGTGTAATTGGTTGTGGGGAGTTGTGGGAATTTTGGGGAAAAGTACATGGAAAGAGAGAGGAAAAGAAGTGGAAAAAAGTGGCTGTCTGTTTTTTAAAGCTGTGTCGTAAGGCGTGTTCGCAAAAAGAGCGTCAGCGGATTCTGGCCGGGGCTTGGGGTGTCCCCAACAAGCAGAGCGAGTGCGTTTCGCGCACGAAGCGGGACTAAGAATATCCGAAAAGGATATCCTTAGTCATTGCTTGCCGCACATGAAGCAGATGGAGTAAACAAGATCAGCAGGAAGAATCATTTTTTTGGACGACAAGGTTGAATAAAGTCTTCCGGCTATAGAATCTCAGAATTGAAACTATCGGATGCAGGGAACTGGCCTTGCGGATGACAGTTTTGATATAGCCAGGATAAAAGGCATATGTATGGGCATATGCCTTTTATTTTGTATACCTTTTTCATTGATTTTTCAGGAACAATATTTGCAGCATATAACAATCCTAAGTAGCATCTTCCGGTTCTTTTTTCGATCTGGCAGTACCAGCAGGTCTTAAATCGTCCATTGTCAGAATGATTTTCTGTTCACTATCAATATTAAAAGCGAGCTGGCAGTTTAAAAAATCTGCTATCCGGATGAGTTCTTCAGCGGAAAAACTTCCCCTTGCGAATTTGTTGCGCATTGCCTGTTCGCTGATACCGAACAGTTTTGCAAGTTCTTTATATTTTTTTCCTTTTATGCTTAAAAGGGCTTTTATTTTATCACTTACCATAGTGCTTTCTCCGTTTCATTTTCTTTTATTATAATTTAGCAGAGTGACATTTGCAATATAAATAATTTAAAAAGTAATCAAAAAAGTTTAATAAATGCTTGACATTGAATGATAAATAATGTATTATATAATCATAATCGAAACATAAGTAATGAGCAGAAAGGAAAGGGACAGGATGCAGGCAGGATACGGGAAGAATGCCGTCCGTCATACGACAGCCTGTGTATTTCAGGCAAAGTACAGGGGGAATTCGTGATGTTTGCCCGGAAAAAATGCAGACCTCTTTCTGTCCCATATTTCAGGTGTATCCGTCAGACAGATAACTTCTATGAAATTCAGTCCCAAAATACAGGACGTTTCCGGATTATCCAAAAACTTCAGATTGTTCAACAAAATTCCATCATTATTTACCACAAACATACCAAAAAGACACCGTATTACAAACGTGTACCAGATGAACGGCCGGCAGAGGCCATCAGCCATTAAAACACACCAGCCCATTTCCGGCTGATGTTTCAGCTGGCTGGTATCAGCCGGAAAGACTAATGGGAGGAGAATCATATGGGAAAAAATAAAAAGATGATTGCCGGTATGGCAGCAGCCTTTTTGATCCTTTGCATCTTGCAGGGGAATACAGTATATGCGAAGGCATCATCACAGCTGCAGCCGACAGATGAGGCCCATGCAGATACGGTAGTTCAGGATACATCGGAAACTACTGATACAAATGAAGGCGGGTCATCAATAGAAACATCTGATCAGAATGAAGGGGAATCATCAGCAGAAGAGTCTGGTCAGGACGAGAGTGAACCATCGGCAGAAGAGTCCGGTCAGGACGAGAGTGATCTGCTGAAAGGATCAGAGGATGAGCAGGTATCAGATGGATCACAGAGTACGGACGAGTGGACGGATGGGGATCAGGAAGTGTTAGAAGATGATGACGAATGGGCAGATGGAGAGGATGAATGGACAGATGCATGGACTGGTGTCGACGATGATATGGCGGATGGTGAATGGGCAGATGATAAAGAAAAAACAATGATGCCAGGATCACTCGTGCAGACAGTGTGGAATCAATAGAATCCTATGATGGAGGGGAGGAATATATTGCTGAAAACAGTGCGTCTAACATATCATCTAAGAGTTATTATGAAAGAGCAGACGTAAATTATCAAACAGGAGCAGGTTTGGGTGATGATATACTTTTAATAGCTGCTGTTTTATGTAGAATAACGGCCATTGGCTTGACAGCGAGAAAATGCATGCATAAAAAATAAAGACTGCCATACATTAGCTTTGTATACAAATAACATATTAGTTACAAAGGAAAGGATTTGACGAGAAGGATATCCGATGAAAAATTTTCTATGTATTATGAGGAGAATGCTGATCTTAGCTTGCTTGTTTGCGATGACTTCCGGTTGTGGAGCTGCAAATACGGTATTTGATTCTGGCATTTCGCAAACAAATTCTAAAACCAAAGGAGAGGAAGACATGGAAAAAACAGAAATGACAGCGCTTGAGGTAGAACTTTTTTGCAAGGTCTATCAGGATACAAATCGTATTTGTGAAGGCAGGCTTTTCGATCACCAGGAGGAGGCGCTCCGACAGCTGCGCACAGGTATGGCGTATTTAGAAGAAAAGTATCCGGGCCAGACATTAAAAGTATTGTCATTTGAGCCGGCAAATAAATTTAATGGACGTGCTGAAATCTTATTTCATTCTGATGATACGGAAGACTATACAGTGTATGTAGAGCCGACAGATGAAAAGTATCTATGTACAGACACTTACTACGGAAGATATCTTCGTGTCAGCTATGATAAGAGAGTGCAGGATGTTCTTGCTCAGGGCGGCTATACGGGTATGGCCTACAGCAGGTTTCCTGTTCCGGCTGGGATGGAAATTGGTATAGAGACGACAGTGGATGATCTGCTTCGGATACAGCCAAAGCTGACACGAACTACGGATTTGTTTTTGGCAGCGGATGATAAAGAGCAAGTAGCTGCAGAAGTGCAGAGTCTTTTAACAGATGCAGGTTTGTATGGCGTATATATCCTGTACTTTGTTCCAAAGCTTCAAGAGAATCTTACGGACTTAGATGAAAAACGTACACAATTTAGAAGGATGACGTTTCAGTGTTTTGATATTTTTTAAAAATACTCGATAAAACAGAGAGGTAACAGATCATGGGTTTAACTACCGAGCAGGTATTATTATTAAATAATTTGATGTATATGGAACCGGAAAAAGATTGTCCGCTGCGAAAACCGGATGATTTTACTGGAATGAGTATTGGTGAATGGCTGGATAATATTGATCTGTCTCAGATTGCGGATGACCGTAACTATGGAAGCTTCATGACCGGAAGGGATTGGAAGAATATCATTCATGCTGCTCGCAGCGATGAAATGCTGAAAAGTATGATAATAACAGAAACACATGTGGATGCAGAAGGAGGCGGAGGACGCAGCGCTGTTTTTACAAATGATGATACAAACGATGCTGTCGTTGTTTTTAAGGGAACAGAAGGGAAGCAGGAATGGAGTGATAATTTTAGCGGAGGAAATCATGCAGATACGCCATATCAGGAAAATGCCCTTACATGGTATCAGGAGACTTACAGGCAGAATGGTTTGGATCGGTATGAGATTACTGTAACCGGACATTCCAAAGGAGGAAATAAAGCAAAGTATGTTTCACTGCTGGACCATACGGTCGATCAATGTGTTTCCGTTGACGGCCAGGGGTTTTCGGACAAATTTATGCAAAAATATGCGGATGTGATTGCTGCCAGGCAGTCAGTAATTGAAAATCACAATATTGATTACGATTATGTGAATCTGTTATTAAATGATGTTGGCGCTACGGTTTATTATAAGGGATATGATTATGGGAAAGGTGGATTTTTAGAGAATCATTGTCCGAATACATTTTTGAATTTTGATGAAGATGGAACATTTACTATTACAGTCAATCCTAACGGACAGGCACAGGAAATGAAGGCATTAGACATGTTTTTAAATAATACGCTTCGTTCGCTGCCGGATGAAAAACGGACAGATATGCTTGTTATGATAAATGCCATTGCAGACAGCGCATTTTCTATCAAAGGAAAATCGACAACAGATGTTGCAAATATGTTTTTACAGTTAGCTGCCGATGAAAAATATGCAGATGATTTGGCGTATTTACTTGCTTATACAATAGAATATGAGCAGGCGCATTCAGAATTTGCAAAACAAATCAATCATGTATTGGAAGCATTTGGATTGGAAGATGCTGTGCAGTATATAGATATCGTAGATGGCGTACTGAATTTTAAAACTGAGATTTTGGGAAAAAGTATAGATTTTGATACAATTTATTCTATGCTAAGTTCTGTAGCCGGAAAGATTCCAGATTGGTTACTGAGACACATTAGCAGTTGGATACATTCAGAATATGGTATTGAACTGTCAAAGGATCAATTGCGTAATCTTTTGCATATTGTTCGTATGGTAAATGATGATATGCATAGCATTAAAATTGTTGACAATGGCAGCGATATCCGAATAGAAGAAGCCGCTTATGATACAGATATTTCACAGGGGTATGCGGCAAATCTGAGTGGCAGTCCATGTTTGATCGATTTACATATTTCAGGTATGCGTGAGGCTGCCGGGGAATTTGATAAAATGGCAAATAAATTGTCACAGGCCGGGACAGAAGTTATGTCTGTGGCACGAATTATGAAACAAACATACCGATCTGGCAACATGGATAATATACAGTGCAGGTTGATGCAGATTCAGCAGCGTATAGAAATATTAAAGGCTCAATCAAAGCAATTTGGGAGCATGCTGTCAGAGATTGCAGAGGAATATCGTATGACAGAGCAGCAAATTTTTCATGCATTTACTACTGGTATATAGAAAATATCTCATGAAAAGCATTATTTAAACACGTTCTGGGGAAATATAGCGTAGAAAAACAGCAAGAGGTGACAGGATATATCCTTCAGTATTCTACATCCAGTGAGTTTACGAAAGGGCAAACCAAGACGAAAAAAGTAAAAGTCCGAAAGAGTAGTTTTCAGAGTTGATAAATTGGCTTTTTATTGACTTTGAATGACACAAAAGGTAAAATGGGAATAAAGAATCTGAAAATTTTGTAATTTGTTATGATACAACAAAGGAAGGAGCATCCGTGTAAAATGATAGAGTTATAATCTTATTCAAAGAAAAGGAAGCAACAAAACCGGAAAGGAGCAGGCATGGTATTAGATTGGACATCAGAAGAGAAAACTCTTGTAAATATAAAAAAAATAATTGCTGCAGTCTGGCGCATGAACTCCCGCCAAATGAAGTCTTATTGCCAAAAACTGCAAAAGAATCAATCAAAGATACTGCCTGGCCGGTTGGGAAGTACATTTTTTGAATTGCTGAGGCAAGTTTCTGAGGCAGATACATCTGCAGCAGCAAAGTTTTGGCCGGTTTTGATGCAGGATACGGAACATTTACTGAATTTTATACAGGTGCATAAAAACAAGGATCAAAAGGCATGGCTTACAGCATTGTCCAGACTGGAAACAGAACAGGACAAATATTTTAAAACGCAATTGGGCAAGGCATTTATCCTGCTGTTACAAGAAAAAACAGGGATCAAACAAAAGGATAAGAATAAAGATCCAAGCAAAGAATTGGAAAAGATTGCTTTATGGCTCATGGATGATTTAAACGAACAGCGTGCAGCAGTGAATCGGAAAAAAAACGGTTCGTTTCTGATATGGATAAAACACGCAGCAATTCCGGTTTTGGCAGGAATGTCGGCTTGTTTTATGGCGGTCTGGCTGTATGGACAGGTTGAAAGAAATCTGGATCAATGGAACCTTAAGCAGATGAAAGTGTCGGCACCGCAGCAGACAGATCATCTTACACAGGAGAATCCGCAGCCGGAAATACGCAAAGAGCCGGTTCAAACTTTGAAAAAGGTTCGTATCAAGAATCAGTCAAAGAAAGCGGCAAAGGAAAAGTCCCGTCCGCAAAAGCTGGCGCAGTATAAGGAAATGTCAGAACTGTATCCCCAGCTTTACGGATGGCTGCAGATACCGGACACTCAGATTGATTTGCCGGTTATGCGGTCAGAGGGAGACAGAGAGTTTTATCTGCATCATGATTTTACGGGCGCTGAGTCAGCAGAAGGCGCCTTGTTTGTAGATCAGGCCAGCAGCATTTATCCGCAAGATGACAATACTGTTATTTATGGACATAATATGAAAAACGGTCATATTTTCGGTACTCTGAATATGTATCGTAATGTGGATTTTTTTCAGAAACACAATAAAATTCATTTTGATACCATTTATGAAACAGGTATTTATGAAGCAATAGCTGTCCTAAAGACAAGGATTTTAAACGAAAACGAGCAAGGGTTTCGTTATTACCAATTTTTCCAATATGATAATGAGAAAGAATTTGAACAATGCCAGGATTTTATAAAGGCAAACCGGCTGTTTGATACAGAGAGCGCTTTAGAATATGGAGACAAGATCTTAATGTTGTCTACCTGTGAATATTCACAGGAAAATGGAAGACTGGTTGTTGTTGCGAGGAGAACAAAATAAGGTGAGATATAAATGATCGGAACAGAAAAAGAAACAGCAGAATATGGCTGTTTCTTTTTCTGTTATGAAACTGTTTTCAGAGAATGCCATATTCTTTATATAATGCAATTCTGAAATCTTTATCTACAGAAGCTTTTTTTGCGTCTTCGGTTAATCCTTTAGCCAATAAAAGTGACATTAATTTTCCAAACATGGCTTCAGCTTCTTTTCGACCTTCTATTTGGCCTTCTTTTCTGCCTTCTTCTTTAAACATTAACATTGTTTCAGATTCGTTATATTCTGTAATACACATATTTTTCACCTCCGCTTTGTTTGCTAGAGCGTGTTTGAAAAATCATTCCCGCGATCTGCACTCCCCACTATGCGGAGAATTTATCCCAAATTTAATCAACGTAGCCCGCTACGACTCATAAATTTGGGATGAATTCTCCACAAAGTGTGAAGCACATCTCACGGAAAGCATTTTTCAAACACGCTCTAGCAGAACCGTCCGGATTTGAAAACTGTCGGGCATTTCTTTCAGTGCGTTGTCTACCGCTTTTTCGATTTCCATAGAAACAGTGTTTGTACGAATCCGGTCAATCAGCCAGGCATATTCAGCAAGTGGACGGCACTGTTCCAATAGTGACTGGTTGTGTCCGTAATTTACATTTATCATTCGTACACTGACTTCAATGTCATATTCTGTGTGATGGATGTTTGTTGCAGAAGGTTCTTCTAATGCAAATGCATCACTGAGCTTTAGTATTGTGTCATCGCTGCCGTCCAGACCGTTGTAAAAAACAACCATCCTGGGAGCAGGAAGATGTACAAGGGAACTGCTGTAAATATTCTTGCGATTCATATGAATATATTCGTCATAAAGTCTGCCGGCATACATGAACATGCGTATAGGCATATTTGGATTAAATGTGCTCTGTTGCTCATAAATATTTAAAATATCAGAGATGAGAAATGATACGTCATTTTTCATACCCATATAAATAACTTCACCAATTGTTGTAATTGTAATGTCAGATGGATTATCATAGGCTGAGCCATTAACTGCGTTATACAGGCTCAGCGTCCATTCTTTATGTTGTTCACTTCCAAATAGAAAACTAAATAACCGGTCTTTGTGTTCCCGATGGATCATTGCTTTGCAGCCTCCTTTAGTTGTTCATATATATCAGTTATAATGTGAAACAATCAATTATTTCATATTATATCATACCCAATAAAAATTTTCTATGTGAAACTAGTATTTTCAGATCACCCAAATCATTGTGTAATTTACCTGCCTGGAAAAGTAAGTATTTAGCAGGAAGAGAGTAACCGATAGTGAGTAATTTGAGCATTTTCAGCTGGCTTATTTTGTGGTAAAATTACAGCAGATGAAATATTTACCGGAAAATAAACAGCGCTCAAAGGAGGAGCCGGCTATGAAAATAAAAGTTGCCACAAAATCTATCGGAAAACGAAAGCAGTCGGTAGAAGCGGTTTCATACGAAATACAGGGACATCCATCTACGGTACGTGATCTGATCCTTGCAGTTACACAAGCAGAAGTCATTACATACAATAAACATATTCATACATCAAAGCTCCTTGCGCTTTTGACGCTTACTGAGGCAGAGATCGCAGACCAGGCACAGGCCGGCCGGATTTCTTTTGGCGAGAATCATGGTGAAAAAGAAGCGGATGTGCAGGAAGCACAGGAGAATGCTCTGCAATGTTTTGAAGATGGCATCTATCGGATTTTTATGGATGGGACTCCGTTAGAATCGCTGGATGATACAATTGCCATAACAGATCATAGTGTTTTTACATTTGTGCGGCTTACGATGCTGGCAGGGAGAATGTGGTAGGAGGAGAACAGGCAGAAAGGAACAGGGAACATGGGAGAATATAATTATAGTACAAGACAGGAGATTACTGAAAAACGGAAAGCAGATATGCATCAGCGTATACGTAAATTTGCAGGTAAAGACAGTAAAATGATAAAGGAAACATACGACGGTTATCGGATAGATGAAGATCATATTTTTGAGGTTATAAGAGAATATCAAAAGGAACCGGATAAAAAACCGTCCGAATGGTTTGCCTCGAAAGACCATAAAGGGCTGTTAGACGTATTTGTCCCGAAAAAATATCAGGAGTCTTTTTTATATATCATTGACAAAATCAATCAGTTTCCATTTTCCTGTGGCTGGAACCGCAGAACGGTGCGTACCGCAGCATACGTCCCACAGATTCGGCGGATATTTGAGTTACTGTCTGCTTATGAAAGGTTGTTTTATTGCGGCGAACAATTAGAAGAATTCATTTATAGAAAGATGACGGAGGAAGAACTGGATTATATCAGGCGCCAATGGAATTTTACGCAAAATTTCAGTCTGATTTATGCGGCTGAGATTGACCGGGGAAATCAGGCAGTAACGGAAGCGTTAAAGGATCTGATTCTCAGTGAAAACAGCGCCGCATATCTGGATCGTGAAATGATACTTGGAATTTTTTGTTCGGATCACAAACAGCTGCATAAGCTTGTTTGTGATCTGCTGCTGGCAGCCAGGCTGCAGGAAGGTTTGCGTCAGGCAGTTTGCGAGACGATGGATGAGGGAACCAAAGATGCGTTTTTAGCGGTTTATGAGGTGATCGAAGCAAATGATCTGATCCGATATTCTTCTGTAAAGAGGGCTGTTTCTACGTGGATTGGTATTTTTGATGAAAATAGTGCAGATCGTGTGAATGGGAAAATGCTGACTTTGATGGGGCGATGTCTGCATGATGCGGACTTTTGCAGGAGTCAGCTGCAGACCAATGATTCGATTGCGATCAGTGTTGCGCTTTGGGCATTGGGGTTTGAAGAAGCGGATACAGCAATAGATGCGATGATGGATCTGATCGATCATGGGACTAAAAATCAGAAGTTAACAGCGTCTTTTTATAACGAAAATCTGTTTTATGAAAAATTAAAATTCCGGGCGGCGAGAAAAGCTATTTTGGAATATACCGATGATCTGGAGCTGGTAGCTGCCTTTATGCCTGCGTTTACAGCTCCTTTGAGCGGATATACTTATAAGCTGCTTTATGACGAAGGAAGAAGCAGCAATGAGCTCGCAAAGCCAAAAGAAGCCGTATTGACAGATTATTTTGAAGACCGTATGGACGCGCAGAGACATTACGAAAAGTTCTTCGATATTTATGAGCGGCTTCCCAAAAAAGGGGTTGTTTTTGACCCATGTATTTTTCCATGGCATCGGGTAGAATTGAGGCCATCACAGGTAATTTGCGAGTTGGCGTTTGTTGCATATGTGCTTGGGGATGAGGAAAAAATTACGCAGGCGGCAGAGCTTTTAGGCGAGATTTCCGTAAGCAATGATACGAGTGAACGGTCAAAGCTGCTTCATCTGCTCCTGTATCATCCGACAAATCGAAAACAGCGGGAACTGCTCATTCAATATATGGGAAATGCGGAGGAATATACATCATCTACAGCAATTGCCATTGTAAAAAAGTTAAATTTACAGGAGACAGATTATCGTCTGATAGAAGATATGCTGCGTTTTAAGCGCAGCAAGCTGCGAAGTGAGCTGCTTGGGTTTTTAACAAAGCAAAAGGATGAAGAGATGGAGCAATGTATAAAACGTCTGCTGGCAGATAAAAAAGAAGAAAAACGCAGCGCCGGGCTGGATCTGCTGCTGCGGTTGTCCAGGAAGAAGGAGAAGGCCGCGTTTTATACACGTGTGAAGTCATTGGCACGTATGATTGAAAAGCCTACCGATAAAGAACAGATTATGTTAGAAGAGATTCTTGGAGAACGGACGGCTTCTGTTTTAGATATGAAGGGGTATGGGATTTATGATCCGGATGCGCCTGTAACGATACCGGATATGGAAGAAGGCCGCGATGCTGTTTTGGCATGCATTCCGCTGTCGGAAGATGAGATCATAAAAAAGATTAAGAAGCTTGATGCGCTTATTTATGAGAACAGGGATTATGAATATGATTCCATAAGTGGAGAAAAGCAGTTGTTGGAAAATGGATATATACGTCTGAAAAGCAATGCAGATGTTAATTGTTTGGAGGATGGTTACCGTCTGGAAGTTTATCCGTTAGCAGAAACATTCCGGTCGTTTTATGAAACGGAAATCGGTGATTATGGAACGTTTTTGGAGTGGGAGGCAAGACTGCTATTGCACAATGACGAAGTGTGGCGCAACAGCAGAATATTTTATGAAGCTGTTTTTGGAAAAATGCCTTTTCAGCCGATGCCGTTGTCGGTAACTTATGCCGGTCAGATACAAGCTGTGAGGTTAAATTACCGCTATGAATATAAAGATCGTAAATTGCTTCTGCAAGCCGGGATACAAACTGCCTTGGCGCTGATTCCGGTTGTTCATGCACAGAACAAATCTGCATCCTTTCATTACAACAGATGGGATGGAACAAAGGCGGAATCACGGACGCCTTTACGGGAGCTGCGGTTTTTCGATCGGTTTTTAGAAGGGCTTGCATTATGGGAGACAGAGGAAGAATTTACAAAAGCATTTTATGCAGCATGGAAACTGGAACTTCAATGCAGTGAAGAAAAAGAAAAATCCCGGTTTTTGCCGGATCCAAAGCAGTATAACAGTTACAGCTCCAATACGGTAACGCCGATGACAACATACTGGTTTTTGAAAGCTTATCATCTGGGACTTATTTCGAAAGATATTTTATTAAAGGCAACGCTTGTTTATTATAACCGGAGGGATAATCTAAAGGCGCTGACACAGCTTGTAAAAGGAGAATATGCAAAATCTTTCAACCGAGGTCTGTGGAGAAAATTTTTCGGTGAGAGTATGTCGGAGGAAGTATACAAACGTGGGGAAGAACTGGTTGGCAAAGATACGTGGTGCGGCAGGCTTGTGCAGGAGTTATATGACAAGATCGTTCCGGTTATGGTAGATACAGAGCTGCGGCGGGGAGAAGCCGAGACTGTATTTTCGGAAGATATGTCAGGGATTACCTATATCAGAGGGATAGATTATTTTGTCCGTATTCTAAAGGCGCTTGGAAAAGATACGCTCGGCAGGGATGCGTATTATGTATGGTATGATTCTTATGGCGATGCAAAAAAAGAAGTGTTAAGCCGTCTTTTGAAAGCCTGTTATCCTGCAAAAGGAGATCATGCCAAAGCGCTTGCAGCGGCTTTAAAAAATACGAATATCAAGGCGGAACGTCTGGTGGAGGCTGCGATGTATGCGCCGCAGTGGATAGATATGATCGAGGAGTATTTGGGATGGAACGGATTAAAGAGCGGGTGCTATTATTTTATGGCACATATGAATGAACGGTTTGACGATCAAAAAATGGCTGTTATCGCCAAATATACACCTTTATCATCTGAAGAGCTGCAGGATGGCGCTTTTGACATCGACTGGTTTCGGGAAGCTTATGAAAGCTTAGGGGAGAAGAATTTTTCAATGTTGTATCAAGCGGCAAAATATATTGCAGACGGGCAGAAACATTCACGGGCAAGAAAATATGCGGATGCTGCGTCTGGAAAAGTGACGTTAGAGGAGCTGCGTGAGCAGATTGCGGCAAAGAGGAATAAGGACTTGCTGATGAGTTATGGTTTGGCGCCGTTTGATAAACAAAAAGAGCAGGATCTGATGAACAGATATCAGTTTATCCAAACTTTTGCCAAAGAGTCCGAACAGTTTGGTGCGCAAAGGCGGGCAAGTGAGAAAAAAGCTTCACAGATTGCTCTGGTAAATTTAAGCGTACATGCGGGATTTGCAGATGTGACGAGACTGACGCTGAATATGGAAGGAAAAATGGCGGAACAGTTCGCACCGCTTATGCAATGGACAGCGGTAGATGATGTAGCCATCTGTCTGTATGTGGATGAGACAGGCAAAAGCGGGGTGTTGTGCAAAAAGGGAGAAAAAATGCTCAAATCCATCCCGTCACGGCTTGGAAAACATGCCTATGTTCTGGAAGTGAAAGATGCAAATAAAAAGTTAAAGGATCAGTATCTGCGAGCGAAGAAGCTAATGGAAGAATCTATGCAAGATGGCGCTTATTTTACTGCGGCAGAGGCGGCAGGGCTGATGAACAATCCGGTCGTACGGGCTATTTTGAGAACGCTTGTCTTTATTCGTGGAGAGGATACGGGATTTTTAATATTGGAAGATAAGACAGGTCCTATTACAAAATTGAGGATGCGTGCCTGGGATGGCAGCATGAAAGAGCTGGAAGAAAAAGATTCGATTCGAATTGCACATCCGTTAGATTTTTACCGGATGGGTATCTGGCATTCTTATCAGAAATATTTGTTTGACCATCAGATTTGTCAGCCATTTAAGCAGGTATTTCGGGAATTGTATGTGAAACTGGCGGAAGAGCTGGGCCAGAAATCATCACGCATGTTTGCCGGCAATCAGATACAGCCGCAAAAAACGGTGGCTTGTCTGAAAGGACGTCGATGGATTGCAGATTATGAAGAAGGGCTACAGAAAATCTATTATAAAGAAAATATTATAGCCAGAATTTATGCGCTGGCCGACTGGTTTTCTCCAAGTGATGTAGAAGCTCCAACGTTGGAGTGGGTGGAGTTTTCAGATCGCAAAACGTTTGAAGCGCTTAAAATAGAACAGGTGCCGGACCTGATTTACAGCGAAGTGATGCGGGATGTGGATCTGGCAGTGAGTGTGGCGCACGCAGGCGGGGTAGATCCGCAGACAAGCCATTCTACGATCGAGATGCGTCGGGCAATTGTGGAGTTTAATCTTCCATTGTTTCGATTAAACAATGTTACATTAAAAGACAGCCATGCGCTGATACAGGGAAAGTGGGGCAATTATAATGTGCATTTAGGCAGCGGCGTAGTACATCAGGAAGGTGGCGCGATGCTGAATATCCTGCCGGTACACAGCCAGAAGAGAGGAAAACTGTTTCTGCCATTTGTAGATGAAGATCCAAAGACAGCCGAGATTATGTCTAAGATTGTACTGTTGGCAGAAGATACGAAGATAAAAGATCCTTTTATCTTAGAACAGATAAAGGGATCCTATTGAAAATGAATGGGGGAACAGTCAGAATATGAAGCAAAAGAAAATGCAGCAGCGCATGACACTATGCGGCTGGTGGACGGCAGAAAGTATAAAAACCGATGGACAGAACGCAGATAAAAAAATAAAATGTCCGGTAAAGATACCTGGTTCTATATTAAGTGCGGCAACGGAGTGCGGGATATTAAAAGATCCTTATGACCGTATGAATGAATATGAAGCGAGAGAATTCCTCGATCAGGATGTTCTGTTTTCCAGAACGTTTGATATGGAAAAACAGGACGGATTTGTCTATGAATTATGCTGTGATGGAATCGACACAATTGCAGATATTTCTATCAATGGCGTATTGCTGCAGACCGTAAATAATATGCACCGCAGATATCAAATCGTGTGTACCGATGTGCTTTTGGAAGGCAGGAATGAGATAAACATCCGATTCCATTCTGCAATTGGCTATATCAGAGAATACTGCCCAAAGCCCGGAAAAGAAATTACTTATACGCCATGTGGGGCAATGGAAAAAAATCAGTATATCAGAAAAGCACATTCTATGTTTGGATGGGATTGGGGCCCGCAGCTCCCGGATATGGGGATTTGGCGCGATATTTATATTCGCGCATTTACGCAGGCCAGCCTGGAACATATCAAAATACGGCAGAATCATATGGCTAACGATGTTAAGATATCTGTAGAAGCATTTATAAAAACAGCAGATGAGAAAGTCTGTACGTTAAAAAAAGCAATGGAAAAAATGCCGCAGCTGCGGCTGCAGGCCGAAGTTATCACACCGGAAGGAGAACGATTGGACGTTCAGGATGGAGAGTGTAAAATCGTTCAGCCAAAACTCTGGTGGCCGAATCGATATGGAGAACAGCCGCTTTATACGGTGCGGGCAGTTTTGATGTGGCAGGATGAGGTTTTAAATGAAAAAGAGTGTCGGATAGGTTTGCGGACGCTGACGATCAGCAGAGAAAAAGATACCTGGGGAGAAGAATTTGCTTTTTGCGTCAATGGGGTTAAAATATTTGCAAAAGGCGCGAATTATATTCCGCAAGACTGCATTTATTCCAGGATAACGCCGCAGCGGATCGAGGAGCTTTTAAATGTGGCTGTGGACTGCGGATTTAATTGTATTCGAGTCTGGGGCGGCGGGTATTATCCGTCTGATATCTTTTATGACAGATGCGATGAAAAAGGGCTGATTGTCTGGCAGGATTTTATGTATGCGTGCAATATATACGAGCTGACGGATGCATTCAGGGAAAACATAATTGCAGAGACAGAGGATAACGTCAGGCGTCTGCGTCACCATGCCAGCCTTGGAATCTGGTGCGGAAATAATGAGATGGAATCTGCCTGGGATCATTGGGGAGGATTTTGTGACCATTCACAGGCGCTTCGTGAGGATTATCTGACAATGTTTGAAAAGATCATCCCAAAGATCCTTCAAACAGAAGATCCGGATACTTTTTACTGGCCGTCGTCACCATCCTCTGGCGGAGCTTTCCGGCAGCCGGATCATGATGACAGAGGAGACCGTCATTATTGGGATGTCTGGCATGGAGAAAAACCATTTACGGATTATGAAAATTATTATTTTCGGTTTTGTTCAGAGTTTGGATTCCAGTCGTTTCCATCTATAAAGACGATTCAGGAATTTACACTTCCAACAGACCGTAATATTTTCTCAGAAGTGATGGAAAGCCATCAGAAAAATGGAGATGCAAATGGAAAAATCATGCGATATCTTTCGGATAACTTTCTTTATCCAAAAGATTTTGAAAGCCTTATTTATGTCAGCCAGGTGATGCAGGGATTAGCGATAAAGGAAGGCGTAGAACATTGGAGACGCAATCGGGGACGCTGTATGGGAGCGATCTATTGGCAGTTCAATGATAACTGGCCGGTTGCATCATGGTCAAGTGTGGACTATTATGGGAGATGGAAAGCATTACAATATATGGCCAGACATTTTTATGCGGATATTCTGGGAAGCCTGAAAGATAACGGGAATGGTGTTTATACGCCATATGTGCAAAATGAGACTTTGCGGGAAATAGAGTCAAATGTACAGCTGTATGTGAAAGATATGGAAGGCAAAGTATTGTATGAAAAGAACAGTGAAGTTAAATGCCCTGCATTATCAGTAACAGCAATGGAATCTGTTTTTCTGCAGGACGTGATGTCAGGAAAAGAAAAAGCAGTATTTGTAGAAGCTGTTTTTCGGCATTCGGACGGGTCTGTCAGTCATCAGGTGAGAATGCCGAAGCCCTATAAGCATATGCAGATAAAAAAAGCTGAAATTTCATTCAGCAGCGTCAGAAATGCAGATTTGCTTCAAATTACACTGCAAAGTAATGTTCCGGCATTTTTTGTAGAAATAGAGACGGAGGAGGATATGGTATTATCCGATAATTTTATGCATCTGACAGACAGGACGCCGTGTGTTGTTACCGGATGTCTGCCCAAAGGATATAAAGGGATCCCGAAGATTCGTGTCAGGTCTTTGTGTGATTCCTATGAATTTTAAGTTATTTTTGGCCGGATGGAGCATTAGCCTGGAGTCGACAAAAAATATTTCTGATGGTATAATAGATTTGCAGTTTGTACAAAAGGGTAAGGAACTGTTCAAAAATAACGGCAAGCATCTGATTTGTTTACAGTTCCCGGTTATTAACAGGAAAGAGGTTTTGAAAATGAAAGAAGAATCAAAGAAACGCTGCGAATTGCTCATCCAAAACAGAGACGCGTTCCGAGAAGCATTTAAATGGGAAGATGGGCTGACATGCCTGGCTGGCGCAGGTATATTTACAATGGCAGGCAAAATGGCGGATGTGGCTGCTTTAAAACAGTGCAAGAAAATAATTGAAAAAAGAGTAAGTGCGTTTTCATATTTTGTAGGAGCAGTGCGTGTTCCTATTGCCGCGATACTGACGGAAAGCGGCAGGGAAGAACAGCTTATGGAGCAGGGATTGACCGTCTATAAACGGTTGAAAAAGGATTTTATGAGTTCCTCTTATCTTCCAATGGCAGCAATGATGATTGCGCAGATGACAGAAGAGAAAAACTATGAGGAACTGGCAGTGCGCACCAGAACGCTTTATAAACGAATAAAAGCGGAACATCCGTTTTTGACAAGCAGTGAAGACAGTCCTCTTTGTGCGCTGCTGGCGCTTTCTAAAAAGTCTGATGATGAACTGATTCTGGATATGGAAAAGTGCTATGAGGTTTTAAAACCGCAGTTTATGCATGCAAATGCGCTACAGTCTTTAACACATGTGCTGGCGCTGTTTGATGAACCAGCAGAATTAAAATGTGAAAAAACAATGCAGCTGTTTCATGGACTCAAAGAAGCAGGTAAAAAATATGGAACAAATTACGAACTGCCTGCATTGGGAGAACTTGCTATGACAGATATGCCGGTCAAAGAAATTATTCAGGAAATGATCGAGATTGATGAATGGCTTTCTAAACAAAAAGGATTTGGATTGTGGAGCAACGTGACGCCAAAACAGCGGCTTATGTACGCAGGGATGTTAGCGCAAAATGAAAATATCAGGACAGATGCGGTTCAGGCAGCATCGGTAGGCAGTTTGGTGGCTACGATTCTGGCACAGGAAATGGTAATCATTATAATGTTTGTGTGCAGCATAACAGTGGCTGCTTCCAATTCGTCTTCCACTTGAAAGGAATAGAAATATTTTTTGTAAGTGTCAGACAAAAAATATTCCTTGTCTTTTTCCCCGGGAGCGTCAGCGCAAAATCAGTTACATAGCCCGCTATGTGCCTGATTTTATGCTGGCGCTCTCGAAGAAAAATCCTGCGGACTATTTGCAAGTTATGTTACGAATGATTCCTGTATTGGCAAAAGAAGCTTTACAGAAAAACCGCCATATGGGCTTTGTCCAATTTTGACGCATCCTCCATGTACTGCAGCAATTTGTTTGACAATCAGCAGACCTAATCCGTGACGCTGTTCAGTTGTATTTTCGTCACAAACCATATAATGTGGGGAATGATTCAGCTGTTTTATCTGTTCATCTGTGGCTCCGCAGCCATCGTCTGTAATTTCTATCATACATGTCTGTTTTTCAGACGTAATACGGATAAAGATATGGCATCCTTGTTCATTATGGTTTATGCAGTTTTGAATAAGATTACTGACGGCCCGTTTTATCAGGTCTTTATCCACCTCAGCCATACATGCGGCTAAAGTTTCTGTTGTTTCCCATTTCACCGGATATTTGCTGTCAATATCCATATTGATAAAATCGACGATCACTTGCCGGACAATAGCAATGATATTATGTTTCTTTGGATTTACCGGCTGCATATGGTATTCTAATTTCGATGCAAGATTTAGATCATTGATTAAATTTCGCATACGTTCACTTTGTTTTACAATAACAGATGCTTTTTGGCGGTCGTCTTCCGGCAAACAGGGATTGCTTTCTAACTGACATGCATAGCCCATAACCATTGACAGCGGCGTGCGGATATCATGTGATACCCCTGCGATCCAGTTTGCTCTTGCGGTTTCCTTTTTGCGGAGCTGTCTGCCCTGTGTCTGCAGAATTTGCGATGTTTTATTAATATTTGCGGCAAGCTCGCAGAGCAGTCCTTTTTCCGGTATGGAAACAGTTTTTTCTGTAGTAAGAGATTGGATGCCGTTTACAATCGGCTTTACGGATTTCAGCAGTTTGGTATTTGCAGTAAAATAAATGAGAAAGATAAATATAACATTAACTGTAAAAGCCAAAAGTATCATTTTAGGCAGGCCGGCAATCAGATCGTAGTCCCAGCTTGGCCACAGATGCTTCCAAATACTGTCTTTCGGATATCCCAGTACAACGAGTCCACGTTCAGCTTCTCCTGCAAATGTCGGATAGTCGTCAATATAGCCACGTGTCAGGCTGGCGATATCTGACAGAGAATAGGACTTTGGAATCGATGCAGGAAGATTGTCCGTCTGCCATACTACCTGTTTCGTTTTTTCGTCAATAAAAATAGCCCATATATTAGAACTTTTCAATGTATGTGCAGCTTCTTTTGGTAAATGGTATGTCTGGCCATCCCAAAAAAGCTGATCGGCAATTTCTTCGGCGGTTGCCCAAGGATGGATATTTGGCATCTGTTTTGCAGTATAGACAGCTAGCATGGTGACATTTAAGATTACCAGCAAAACGGAAGACAAAAGCATGATGCTGACAAATCGCCGCAGCAGTTTAGGTATGCTTTTCATATGATGGATCCTCCACAATCAGCTTATATCCCAGTCCTTTTACGGTTATCAATGAAACAGGACGGGATGGATTCGCCTCAATTTTTTCTCGGATGTGACGGATGTGTGCCATCAGAGAATTTTCGTAACCAAATGGGTTATCTCCCCAGACTGCTTCACATAAAGTGTCAATGGTCACAATTCGCCCCGCATTCCGGTACAGAGCTGCAAGAATATTGTATTCTTTTGCCGTAAGCATAATATGTTCCTTATTTTTAATAATTTCTGCACGATCAAAATCAATTTCACTATGCTGCAGACTGACAAGAGGGTTTTCCTGTTTATAGCTTCGGCGAAGAATGGCGTTGACACGAAACAGCAGTTCTTTCGGCAAAAATGGTTTTACGATATAATCGTCTGCACCAAGGCCAAATCCTTGAAATTTATCATCGTCTTCCCCGCGGGCTGTTAAAAAGAGCATAGGATAGTCTCCAAGGGTTTTTAGCTGTTTCATCAGGTCAAAACCACTGCCGTCAGGGAGCATGACATCAAGGATGGCGAGCTGCGGCTGACAGGTTTTTGATATGGCAATTGCTTCCCGGACGGTTTTGGCTGTTTTTATATTCAGAAATCCGTCTTCTTTTAGAATGGACACAACGAGCTGTAAAAGCTCCTGTTCATCGTCTACAAGCAGAATCCGTTTTTGTTTTAAATAAAGGGAATTCATATCAACGTCTCCTTTTTCTGTTAGAATATTTTTTAGAATATTTTTTTGGATGTTTTTTAGGATGGTCTTTTTAAAATGGTTTAAGTTATTTACATACAGTTCCTTATCTTTTTTTGTATTATAGCATAAATAAATTTTATTTTTAGATGAGTTATAAAATTTAAGGAAAATGTAAGGTAGAGAAAAAGTCAGCATAAGGTAGGGGCAGTATGCTTAGGTTACAGCTAGGTAATTGCGAAACTCAAAGAAAATTGGAGGATAAACAGCGTAAAACACAGTT
>CAJUBQ010000051.1 GCA_910584595.1 uncultured Eubacterium sp. | reverse complement strand
TATTCCATTCCCTCACCTGCATTTTTTCAAATTCTAATAACTTATGACTCTTTATTTCTTGTTTTGCCGCCATCACAGCAGCAAATATAGTTTATTATTCCATCTATAATTTGACGGATAATCTACTATTATCAATTAGGTATATGTAATGTTAACAACTCCCCCCCATTTCACAGCTCAATCCAAAAAAATATTAATGTATTTATAATCTAAACACATTATGATAAAAAAATCAAAAAAACATTAAAAGCAGTGCGTGTCTGATTCAACCACTATAAACAAAAGCCCCCACGCCCTGCCTCAAACTTATATCCTATTGAAAGAGAGAAAAAGCATCATGTTATTTCATTCATTGGAATTTTTAATTTTTTTTCCGGTTGTTGTGTTTGTATATTTTATCATTCCTAAAAAATTAAAAATATTCTGGCTGCTTGCAGCAAGCTACTATTTTTACATGAGCTGGAATATCAGGCATACTGGTTTAATCGCATTTTCTACGGTTGTAACCTGGGTCAGCGGATTGCTGCTTGGAAGATGCAAAAAACAGGGAAGAAAAGCGAAATGGATTGTTATCGTCAGTATTGTCATCAATTTGAGTATTCTGCTGTTTTTTAAGTATTTTGATTTTTTCTTACATAATATCAATTTTGTGCTTGAAAAGGCAGGAACCGAACCAGTACAGAAACCATTTGATTTTATACTTCCGGTAGGAATATCGTTTTATACGTTTCAGGCGCTTGGATATACGATAGATGTGTATCGAAATGATATAAAACCTGAGAAAAATCTGTTTCGTTATGCATTGTTTGTATCCTTTTTTCCACAGCTTGTGGCAGGGCCTATTGAACGTTCGAAAAATCTTCTGGAACAGATTCAGGGAATTTGTAAGATGGAGCGGGTAAAGCTGTTTGATTATGAACGGATTGCATCGGGTTTGCTTCTGATGTTGTGGGGATTTTTTCAGAAATTGGTCATAGCGGACAGGCTTTGTATTTTTGTGGATCATGTATATGGGGAATGGTATTTTTATGGAACGGTCGAGCTGATAGCTGCTACAGCAGCGTTCTCTATTCAGATTTATTGTGATTTTGCCAGTTATTCAACAATTGCGATGGGCGCGGCAAAGGTTATGGGGTTTACTTTGTTGGAAAATTTCCGTACGCCATATTTTTCAAAAAGCATTCGGGAATTTTGGCATAGATGGCATATATCTTTAAGCGCCTGGTTTAAAGATTATCTGTATATTCCATTAGGCGGCAGCCGCTGTGGCGCTGTGCGCAGATATTTGAATTTGTTTGTAACGTTTCTTGTAAGCGGGCTTTGGCATGGTGCAAGCTGGCATTATGTATGCTGGGGAGCGATTCATGGAATCTATCAGATCGTTGGAACGATGACAGCAGAAATTCGTCATAGTCTGAGAAAAAAGGCTGGAATAAATGTAAGGGCATTTAGTTTCCGAGCCGGGCAGACAGCGGTGACCTATGTGCTGACTTTGTTTGCGCTGGTTTTTTTTCGGGCGGAATCATTAAATAGTGCATTTGGATTTATCAAAAGAATTTTTACAAAGCCGGATTTATGGGCACTGACAGACGGTACTTTGTGTGAATTGGGACTGGCAGATACGGAAATCGCAGTTTTGTTCTCTGCGCTGATAATTTTGCTGCTGGTCAGTCTAATAAGAGAGTATAAAAATGAAGCGCTGGATATGTTTTTGGCAAGACAAAGTACATGGTTTCGTTGGCTTGTAATTGTAATTTTATTTTCGTTTATTTTCCTGTTTGGCATGTATGGGCCCGAATATAATGAAAATCAGTTTATTTATTTTCAATTTTAAAAGATTTTTTCAGATAGGGATTGCCGTTTCGATTTGTTTATCGGAACGGATACGAATGATATGAGGTGCAGATTATGAAAAGGGTATTTCGGACAATTCTTTTTTTATCTTTACTGGCAGGAGTCAGTATGATTCTGAATTACATGACATTAAATCGAAAAAGTGAAGGATGCATTCAACTGGCAGATTTTTATGAGTTGGATAAAAATCAGGTTGATGTACTGTGTATTGGCAGCAGCCATGTTTATTATGGTATTAATACGTGCCAGCTGTATGAGGATTATGGTATTGCCAGCTATTTGCTTGCATCACCCGGACAGCCGGTTTGGATCAGCTATTATTTGCTGGAAGAAGCGTTAAAGACGCAAAATCCGAGACTGGTTGTGCTTGATATCGGTACACTGTATCGGAAAGAGGAAGATTTTGGCGCATATTCCTGGGAAACGGTGATAAGCATGAAGCCGTCAAAAACGAAGTGGGGCGCTATTCAGGCGGTAAATCAGTATGGAGAGTTTCTGAATGCACCAGGAGCGTTCTTTTCGTTTCCTTATTATCATACGAGGGCCTTTTCTCTGACAAGCGAAGATTTCAGTAATACAGATGAGATTCGTTATCTTGGATACAAGCCTGATTTTGGAGTGATTTCTGAAAAAGAACTTGCAAAATGGCAAGAGGTACCGAACAGGAAGTTGGATGTAAGTCCGGTTTGCGGCGAAAGAAAAGCCATTACGCAGCGAACCGAGGATTATTTGCGCAAATTTATTGAATTATGCCAGAATAAAGAGATTCCTTTGCTGCTCGTTAATTCACCTTTTGCGAATCAGGTGGAAGAAAAACAGCAAGCAGATGCTTATATTCAGACGATTGCGGAGGAATATAAGGTATCTTTTATGGAAGGAAATCGATGGAAAGATAAAATGCAGATAGATTTTGCGGATGATTTGCTCGATGCTTCTCATTTAAATTATTATGGCAGTGTAAAATATACACGGTATCTGGCGGAGTGGATGCAGAAAAATGTCAGCCTCGCGGACAGGCGCGGCAATGAAATATATAACAAATGGGAGAAAATAAGCGAGCTGTTTTGGCATCAGGAGATAAAAGGCAGAATGTTAAAAGAAATCAAAACAAAGGAAGCTTATATAGAAGAGCTGAAAAAACAACCGGAAAACATAACTGCTGTGTGTTGGGAGCCGAGTGGGGAAGTTAAAATATATGAAGGAACATGCATCTTTGAGGCATCGTCAGATCACGATTATATTAAGCATATGAATCTTGGAAATTCAGATTTGGCTGTGAGATGTGCAGACGGCAAAATCTCAGTGCTGTTAGATCAACAAGAATTCCTGTTTGTAGAAGAAGGGGTAAATATTATCGTTTATGATCGTGTGGCTGGACGGATGATTGATGGCGTTGGATTTGATGGAAATCATCAGATGGAAGTGGTACGGTGATTTTTGGGACACTTCCACGGAAGGAAGTCGCAGGAATGGGAGATATCGCAATAGATAGCAATAGATAGATCGCAAACATTGCGTATGGAAGATGTATATTTGAATGTTTATGATGAATGGTTAATTCGAATGCTGAGAATACATGTTTATAATCTTTGAGATAAACATAAGGGAGCCCACAATGAAATACAGTGGGCAATGATAGCCGGGCTTAGACATCGCCTGATTCATGATTATGATGGTACAAATTGAAATATAATCGCAAATGTTATTTTTGAAGAGCTGCCTGTTTTAATAGTACAGTTGGGAAAACTGGTGTAATTATATGATGCTGTCTATAGCCCAGAGACGGAATACGGATAATAAAACAATGTATGAGCTGTATTTTCGCCTGATGGACGAATTGGATGATATTACATTCAGCCAGTCCATGAGTAGGTAAAATGCTGTTGGACTGCCATTTAGTCCGCTAAAGTATTGATTTTTCAAGGTGCGAATACCGTTTTTAATGTGGGAAGTTTGAGTAATTTTTACTTGTTTTTCAATATCAATAGAGCGTAAACATCAATTAGTTTCTTCCGGCAATCCTTTAAATATATAATATTAGATATCCTTTTTTGAAAAAACGAATGTGCCAATCAAAACTGTTATTAAAATAATTAATATATTTGCTGCAATTACAGATAGAAGACGCCAATTAATATCATAAGAATTTATGAATGCGGCAATACTGCTTTGTGTAAAAAATTTTTTTAAATTTAATATCTTATTTAATTTGTCCAAGGCGCCTGGCGAAAATAAAATAATTAATAAATTACATATAATAGATCCGGCAAATGAGCGTGTTAAAAATGCTATAACAACAAATAATGATGTATAGGAACATAGTATTAATGTTTGTGCCAACATTTGTATAATAGAATTCGCGAAGTTAAAACTGTTATACGGATCAAAACCGCCTAAAACAGTTGCTCCAATAACATAAGTTAGTGATGAAATCATGTTGAGTGTTATGCATCCCACCATACAGATCAATAATTTTGCTATGTAAAAGTATTTCCTGTTTTTAAGTTTTGACACAATAATCTTAATTCTGCCTGTTGAATACTCCGCATTAATGCAGTAAACCACAAAAACCATCATAAGTACAAGCGGAATATTATCTCCTGCCCGACTCTTCAAAATATTGGCTCCATTTAATACTGGTAAATCGTTTTCGACATACATAGTATTTAATGAAAATAACGCAATACACGTTAAAAATAAACTACAGACTATAAATATTCTGTTTTTAAATAGTTTATATAATTCTGATTTAAGAAGATTTATCATTTTGCTTATTTCCCTTCATAAGTTCAATTAAATATTTTTTTATATTAGCGCCGGTAAATTCTGCAGGCATGACTTCAGATATAATTCTACCTGCTTTCATAACTGCTATTACGTCGGCAAGCTCTAATAAGTCTTCTAATATATGACTTGATATTACAATCGTTACATTATGTTCTTTCAATTTATATAGCAGCTCCGTTATATCTTGGACTACTAATGGATCCAGCCCATTAAAAGGCTCATCTAATAGCAAAACGGACGGGGCGCCGATTAATGCTAACCCTATATCCAATCTTTGTTTCATACCTAATGAGAATTTCTCGGCCTTTAAATGGTTGTTTTCCAATCCAATCAATTTAAGAATACGTGATATTATTTCTTTGTCTTTTATCCCCAGAAGTAATCTTTGAGCCTCAAGATTTTGCTTTGCGGTCATATGAGGATAAAGTGATGGATTTTCTATACTAATACCTATATGTTTTGAAAATCTGCCTATGTCTTCTGTCCCATTAACTTTAACGATACCTTCGGTCTTAGATGATAATCCACATATAATTTTTAACAATGTAGTTTTCCCTGCGCCATTTTCTCCAACTAAGCCATAAATCTTATCTTTTTGGACGTTCAAATTTACAGAATCCAATACTTTTGTTTGTCCATAGATTTTAGTTAGTCTTTTAATTTGAATAATACTCATTTCTTCTCCATATTCTATTTGTAATAATCTGCCTGAACATGATATAATTCTTTATTTCCTTCCTCAAAAACATTAAAAAACTTTTTGGTATTAACTCCCATATAATATTTTATTGTTTTTGTAATATAATTCAACGAATAATTAATTATTTTTTTATAAATTTTATATAAACGTGTAGTTTTTATCAAATGATGGTTCATCTGAGCATGAATGTGTAGTTTTTGCAGAATATGTAATTTTTGGTATCTGGCGGGGTGGATGCAGGGAAGAGTCAGTCTCACGGACAGAAGCAGAAATGCAGCATATAACAACTGGAAGAAAGTAACGAGCTGTTTTGGCATCAGGAGATAAAAGGCGGAATGTAAAAAATCAAAGGAAAGGAAGATTGGATATAATTCTGCTGCAGCCTGGCCGGAAAACTGCCGCAGAATCATTAGATTTAGTAGTGAAAGTTTATCTGCCAGTCAAATATATTTTTAAATAAGAGCATTCAGTGTCTCATAAGTAAAATTTGCGGCAGCCCGTCGAAACAACAGGAAGGCCAAAACAGCGCTTAAGATTCCCAAGCCAAGCAATATCCAGGCATTGATTAAAAATAAACCTGCAAACTGGCTGATGCAAAGGAATATAATCGGCAGTACTAAGAAAACAGCGCCCTGCTGAGCATCTTCCACACTTTGTGCTTTGGCAGAAATACGTACCATAAGTGTGATTGCAATTACAGACAGCGACGGAGCAAGCAGCAGCATAACAAGCAGCCATTGGATGCCTGGCAGGATAAAAATGCCTGCGGTGCAATAGATTTCCGTTTCCAGTACAATCAGCATAACGAGAAACGAGATACCAGATACGGACATACTAAGCAGAAACGATGCAGCTGTTTTTGCCTGAAAGAGCTGTTTTAAAGAAAGCGGACAGTACAGCAGAGTTTCTAATGTCTGCTTTTCTTTTTCACCTACAAACGAAGCGGCAGACATAATGGTTGATGCCATAATTGGAATCAGCAGAAAAAAGACTGGCAGTGCATAATTTAGTATCAGTTTGGTTATATTTTCCTGCAGACTGCCGGTCAGTTCGGATAGGGGCAGAAGTTCCAGCAATTTTACAAATTCGTCGTTTTCTTGTGGGAGGAAGTATTGTGTGAGAATAAATATGGTTGGCAGCAGTACGGTCAGCGCCAGGGGAACTGCAAGAAGGCTGATAAACATCGTTTTGCTGGATAGCACTTTTTTCAGGTCTTTTTTAATAATAGCGGATAATTTGTATTTCATAAGGATGCTCCTTTCAAATGTTCGCAAACATACAATAGATTATTGTAACTGCTGCAAATGAGAACAATAAATAAAATAAATATCCTCTAAGGATGGAAGCGTTGCAGAAATATGATACAGCTCACCGCCGTAATCTACAATTTTACGTACAATTTGGGGAATTTCGGTCTCCCGGCTGACGGTTGTCTGATATTCATTTTCTCCGACAGAGGCAGCGTTTAATTCGGCAGGCAGTTTGCTTGCTTTTATTTTTACGGTAATACGAGAACAGGCTTGCGTGCGCAGTTCGTCTAAAGTTCCCTGGGCCAGCAGTTTGCCGTCGCTGATCAGACCGTAACGGGTGCACAGTTCTTGTGCATAACGCAGCTGGTGTGTGCAGAGAAAGACAGTAATCCCATTATTTTTTGCCAGACTGCAAATGATGGAGTGGACGTTTTGAGCGCTTTGAGGGTCCAAACCAGAGGTAGGTTCGTCTAAAAACAATGCCTGAGGCTGATGAATCAGTGCACGTGCAAGAGAAAGCCGTTTGCGCATACCAGTCGAATAGGCGGAAAGTTTTTTATCTGCGGCATCCGATAATTCCATTTGTTCCAGAAGGGATAAACTGCGTGTTCTGCTCTCATCCGGATTTAATCCAAAGAGAGTACCATAAAAAATAAGGTTCTGGATGCCGGTCAGATGATCGTACATTTGCGCGTGTTCTGTAACTACACCTGAAAGTGCATGTGCCTGTTCCGGATGTTTGACAGGATCGATGCCAAAGATACGGCAGTTTCCCTCTGTCGGTGTCAGGATGCCGTTGAGAAGTTTTACAGTTGTTGTTTTTCCGGCGCCATTTGGGCCTAAGAATCCGAAAATTTCTCCAGGCTTTAGTTGGATTTGTATATGGTCAACTGCTTTTTTTCCGTCAGGGTAGGTTTTACATAATTCATTTAGTTCAATCGCATTCATATTGTTCTTTTTGATCCTTTCTGCAGGATTTCAGCCTGCGTACAATCATTTGAAAGCGTGCATCGTCGGAAAGAGATGCAAATTCCGGCAGGCTGGTAACCGCTTCTTCCATACTTGCCTGAATAACAGTTTCTTCCCGGGGCAGGTCGCTTCCAAGTATCAGATTTTGTTCCAGCCAGTGATCCAACAGGCTGAAATAGGAATCTCCATGCAGATGGAGCGGGTATTGTCTGCTGACGGCAAGGTTCGCATAAGTTTCCAGAATGCATAGCGCCTGCTCTTTGTCACCAAGCTGCATATAGCCGCGTGCAGAGGAGATGCAGACACTCATGAGTATTCCCGGATGCAGTGATTCCAGATGGAAAGTATCGCAGACAGCTTGTGTACGTGCCTGTGCTTCTTTATAAACTTCGGCGTCATCTGTGCATAGCTGTGCATAGGAGACCATGAGGTTGATAAGCGAAAGCATTTCCTGATAGATGCCGGCCTGAAGAATACTTTTGGCTTCTTTTGGATTGCCAAGCATCTGCCAGGCGGCGGCTGCCAGCGGTTCTGATGCAATCCTTATCCTTTCATAGGGAGACAGCAGATCCAGCGCTTCCTGCGGCTGCCCAAGCTGCAGCAGGCACAAAGCTTCCATATGTATGGATTGGGAGACCAGTTCCATATCGTCGCTTTCTTCTTTAATACGTGCAAACAGCAATCGGGCTTCTTCTAAAATTGCCGCTGTTTGATCCTGAGAGCCGGCGAACATACAGTGGTTTACATATAGAGAACCGATTTGGAACAGCAGCGGCGCACAGGAAAAATATTTTTTGACAATAGCCCTGCAGTTTGTCATTACTTCATCAAAAGGTTTGTTTGCAAAATCCTGCGAGAGCTGCCGATACAGGCGGCGGATATTTTCTCTTGTCATCTGCGGTTCATAGCCCAGCAGTTCATCAATGCTGATATCGAAAAATGCAGCCAGCTGTGGCAGCATGGTAATATCCGGATAAGAGCTGGAAGTCTCCCATTTGGAAACTGAAGCTTTGGAAACTCCCATACAGGCTGCCAGTTCTTCTTGCGTAATGCCGCGCTTGTGACGTTGTTTTGTCAGTATGTGTCCGATACGGATTTCTTTTGTAGCAGTTTCTGAAAACTTTTGTTTTTTCATTCGTTTCACCTCTTTGGGGTTATTATAGGCAGAAAGCAGAAAAATTACAATGGATGCAAAGGAAACTGTAAGTAGAAAAGTTGCATAATGGTTAACATGATAAAAGAATCTTAATTTCAACAGTCACTTTAAATTTTTAAAATCTATTAATATTTGTAATGATAGCTGGCATTAAATAACAAAATAATGTAGAATATTTCTAAATTCAAATATATGATGGAGGATAGCATGGAAGTCAGGGATGAGATTCAGAAGATAGTGTCAGAATTTAAGCAGTTGCCGTATTTATTTGTTGGAACGGGATTTTCTATAAGATACTCAAATGCAATGTCATGGGATCAGCTGCTATTTATTTTATGGAAAACTTTGTATGGCGATCATAGATTTAATTATGAAAAAGACTTGTTAAGAATAGAATATGAGTTAAGTCTGTCTGATAAAATAACAGATGATAAAAAGAAATATTATATTTTACCTCAGATGGCATCTGAATTGCAAAATGAGTTTAATCGGAGGTACTATAAAGATGCTGACTTTGAAAAATATGTGTTCACTGAAGAAGAAACAGTTTCAATTGTTCGTTACAGATATGATCCATTTAAATATTTTGTAACAAAACAATTGCAAAACATGACAATAGATAAATCAAAATCAGAATATGGGGAATTGGAAACTCTTATTCAAAATCAAAATAAGGTTGCTGGGATTATAATAACAAACTATGATGAGTGTCTTGAACAGATATTTGCTGATTTTGATGTGAAAATTGGACAGGATAATATACTGTTATCAAATATGAATAGTGCTTTTGAGATTTATAAAATACATGGAGGTGTCTCAAAGCCTAATTCCATAGTATTTACAAAAGAGGATTATGATTATTTTGATGAAAAATTAAAGTATTTGTCTGCTAAGTTGCTGACGATTTTTGTAGAACATCCGGTTATATTTATCGGATATGGCATGGGGGATTCGAATATTCAAAAAATATTTAAAGAAATAGCTTGCTGTTTGTCAAAAGAGGAATTAAAGTGCACAAAAAATAATTTTATCTTTATTTCTCCCTCTTTGAACGGTGAAGATGAAATAAAAACGCGCGAATTAGAATATGAATCAACAAAAATTTCCATGACAGAGCTGGTACTCCAGGATTACTCGCTTTTTTATGACTGTTTGTGTGAGATTGTAAGTTCTATGCCAGTAAAACTCATTCGAATGATGCAGGGAATGATTACAAAATATATTTATTCTACAAAAGCAGTAAATAGCATTATGTTTGGTAGTATTGATAGTCCTGATATTGATGACAGTAAAGCAGCAATTTATGTTGGAACAGTTGATGCAATTTCGCAAATGGGATTTGATTCATTTGGAATCATGGATATTATAGAAGATATTTTATTTGATAATAAATCTTTTTTGTTAAATGAGAGATTAATAACGAAAACTTTTAAAAATATCAGGAGCACGAGCGGAACTACTTATTTACCATTATATAAGTACATACGAGGATTAGGAATGAACGAAGAAGATATTCCAAGTAATTATTTGTATATTAGAGACCATTCGGATATTGCGCCAAATACATCTGATAAACGAAATCATTATGTGGATGAAGAAGCACAGTTCTCTTCTATACAGGATATTGTGGACAGATTTCCAGATCATGTACCAAAACAATTTGCAAATATAAAATATTACGCAAATAGGATAGAGGCAGATGATTTGGGTGAATATTTGAGAGGGAATTATAAAAGAAAAACTTTTTTTGAAAAAACAAAGTTGTCAACGTTTAAGAAATTAACGGCTTATTATGATTTCTTGAAATATAAGTAAAAAAGAGGATGTATTCCACAAGATTCATATACCCTAAAGAGAGTATAATCCACCTGTTTCATACATCCTGTACTTTTATTATATGTTTTACGAAATATATTATAACAAAGATATCAAGAAAAACAATGGTAAAATTATACAAATTTATTAATTCAGAATGATACACTCTAGCTGCGTACATGCTGTGAGCGAATCGCAAATAGCATGCCCCTTGAGTACTACGACTAAGACGCCTAGCAAAGACTTTGGGCCGAAGTCTTCGTAAGCGCTGGATTCACCTCTGCTGAAAGCGTCCCCTTTGACGTATTTCAGAGGTTGTTCCAGCCAGCAAAACCATTCTGCAGACAGGGCAATGTATCCAAGTTGTATCTTTTGCACTTGAGCTGCTTTCTCTTAATTTGCTTTATTTTTCAATTCATTTTTCTTTAACCCATTTTTTTGGGCGCGTGGATACCAGAAACACAAAGACGCCTGTATTTTCCAAAGAAATCGTGGCCAATTGGGTGAAATAAACAAATCTTCCCCTTGATTCAAAGATAATATATTATGGCTCAGCTTTTGTAGCGCAATACCAATGTTTTTGTTAGGACCGTGACCTAAAGGTACATCTTTAAAAAACGGAAGCATTTCTCCTGCCCCGATACCGAGCGTTTGACAATAAGTTAAACCGGTAGCTTTACACCAATTCTGCATAATATCAGCAGCCACTTGATTTTGCTCGCCCTCATAAAATCCATTGTTAATCATGCAATATATGTTAATATTCTTTTTTCGAAATCCTCTTTTTTGAAGATCAATCAGAAAGCGCAGGAAAGATGAATTCATGCTGTCAATATATAAAGGAAATGCAAATATAAGCGCCTCGCTGTTCTGTATGAGTGAAAACTGTGTTTTGGAAAAATTCATTTCGCACACATGATATGTTGTTACTTCGTTTCCTTTGATAAATGGCATTAAATATCCAATAAGCAATTCAGATGTACTTTTACTCGCTTTAGGACTTCCATTTAAAATGCAAATTTTCATAGGTCAGTCACCTCCCCACATAATTCTTCGAATGATTTTGAAAATGAAATTTTGTAGTTCTTCACACAAAAATTCGTACAATTTGCTTTCACCAGCTTTTTGGCTGTTTCTTGTTCTTCTGCGGCAATATTTTCACCATAAAAATGTACGGATAGCTGCATATTGTTTTGATAGCGTCTTTTATGATGAGTTTCGTTGTTTTTTGTTACGAAGAACGGAAGCAGCCAAGGAATACTTCGGTCTAAAACGTTTTTCACGAATGGACTGTAGCAGCCATAAAAACATCTGCTGATAATCGTTACTTTTTCAGACTTTGAAAGAATTTTTCCAATGTTGTCATATCCATCTTTCCATACACATTGACCGGGTGTTTTTATCCAACAGCCAAAACTGAAGTGCTATAACATTCATGAAGCGGTATATAGCCATAATACGAATGAAAGACCTGCCATTTTCAGTGATTTTTATTTGGCAATTTCAGGTTTTACTTCTTTTTTCCAAATACATTTTTACTGTATCAAGAAATACTTTTGCATTTTTCAGCTGTATTTGTGAATCTTCTTTAGAAGCTATGAGGAAATCGGAGTAATCACATTTTTCTTGAATACGATAGGAGCTGTCAATCAGCTTATAAATTTTCTTAACCAATTCCCCTGTATGAATAAAATACTGGTTAAAATGTGTAATGCTTCTTCTGCATGTTCCATCCTGTATCCACACAATGTTTGTGTATCAAGCGGCATACAGAATAACTCCTTCCTCAGATATATTCCTGTAATATGGAAGTGCCTGTTACCAGTTCAAATATTCCTGATAACTAATATCAATGATAGAAAACACTCGTAAATATTTAATCGAAATATCTGTGGATACATCGTTTAGTTTTTCACTATAATCCCGAAGCGCTTTATCATCTGCGTCTACTAAAACCAAGATATAGATTTTCCGCAAGTTCACATAATATTTTTTTCATTAGCTCATCTTTGATGTTATCCATGTATTCTGTCTCCTTTGCATTCTGTTCATGATTATCAATAAATCGCACACGAAATGCTGTCAAAACACTTGATAAAACAGGGAGGATATACAAAATGCTATAGGCAAATTACAGTTCCTAACCCCGTTTGTATACTTTAAAATAGTAGATCTTGGGATATGGGACTTAAAAAATTGGAAATCCGACATCAATATATATTGACGAAAAATGAATAAAGCCATATACTAAGCAGTATAGTTATAAATATAGTACATAAAACGTGATTTGAATAAACGAATAATCGCTGGGAGCAAAGATGAATAATAAATTTAGCGGCATTTATTTTAAAGAATTGAATTATAAAGAAAAAAATATATGCAGCAATGTACTAATACAAAGCAGTATTTTGTTTTTTATGCTATTGGCAGGAGGTTTTCTTTTATTATCAAATATAAAAATATTTGAAATATTCCAGATATGGGATATATTTTTTCTAAGTCTGGCAATGGGCTATGGATATTTTGTTATAAAGGCAGCAAGGAAAGGTGTGCTTTATGGAGAAAAGAAAACAAATACACACAAACATGCTACATGCGTAAGATTTTCTTTTATTTCTATAGGGATGTTAATAATGAGCTGTCTGTATTGGCGAGTAGAAGTTTTTTTATATGACCCACAACGTGTTCAATTTGGAATATTTATAATAAGCGGGACTCTAATCGGGATATTTTATACAGTCAGTGTTTGGATTGATTTGTATAAGTCCAAAAGTTAATTGTAAAAAAGGTTAATAGTGGGTAACAATACAAACCGGGAGCAACTCTGTATGACAATAACAGAACTGCTCCCGGTTTTATTTAAGAAACTGTTACGAATCGCGTTACTTTTCACAGCACAGCCGTTTTCTGGCTGGAGTGTGAAAAGTAACCGAATCGCTGCCGGAAATCTAAATAGCAGATTCAGCACTGTTTACATTGTCAGTAAGGTATGGTATGATTAACGGAAAAGAAAAAGGACGTGATCGGACAAATGACGGAAATCATTTTACTTATCATGGGCTGTTCTCTCGCTCTGTTGTTTTTTATATGGCTGATTTTGGGAAGAAAGATCACTTCCAAAACAGCTGCACTTCTTATGGATATCGGGCTAGTAGCGCTTTGCGCCGCCACGATCGTCTGCGGTCTGCTGCTGCGGCAGAAAAAATATGAAAATGCCGACGCTGAAACAATCAAACAAACGAATACAGAGATCTATACAGATCCACGAACAAATGAACCGGGAACAAGCAAATAAATAAACAGGCAGGCAACATGTGAAACAAGTGTTGAAATAAGCATACAGAGGTTCAGATAGGGGGCTACAAATATGAAGAAAATAAGAAAAGCAGTCTGCAGTCTGCTGTTATTTGCCGCATTTTTAATGACGGTATTTCCTGCTTTGACTGTATCTGCAGCCGGTACAGGCAGTGTCAACAATATGAACGTCGTATTTGTACTGGATGGCAGCGGTTCTATGTATACAACCGATAAAGACCAGCTGCGGTTTGAAGCATTGGAGCTGTTTTTAGGGCTTTCGACAGAAACAGGAAATTATATGGGCGCAGTTGTTTTTGACGATCAGATTATTTTAAAACAGGAGATGCAGCCAATCCAGGGCAAGGCAGATAAAAGTGAATTGTCAGGAAAAGTCAGAAAAGCAGTCAGCAAAGGAGATACGGACATTGGAAGCGCGGTTTTGGAGGCGGTACGGATGCTGAAACAGTCCGGCAGTCCTGATCTTCCGTCTGCGATTATTTTGCTTTCCGATGGAAATACAGATCTTCCGAAAGACCGGACAGGCGCAAAGCTGGCAGAATCCGAGCATCGTAAGGCCGCAGCGATTGATTATGCCAGACAAAAAGAAATCAGCATCCATTCAGTCTGTCTCAATGCCAATGGCAAGGCTAAAAAAGAAGAACTGCAGGAAATTTCAGATGCAACAGGAGGAACGTGTGTAGAAGTCAAAAAGGCGAAAGATTTAAAAGATGTCTTCAATCAATTTTATAACATTATTTATTCTACAAAAACGACGAACCTTGTTGACACAAAAATACCAAAGAGCGGAGAATTAAAAGTGCCGTTTACGATTCCTGTGATAGGCGTCAAAGAGGCAAATATTATTATCAATACGCTGAATCCGGATACAACTTATAATCTGTTTCATCCGCAGGGATATGGATATACGAGAGCGGAGCTGGATCAGATGGTCATTCGGGCGAAGACTTTTACTGTGATTAAAATTGAAAAACCGGAGCCTGGAGAGTGGGAATTGGTCGTACGCGGAGCGCGCAGAGATCAGGTAAAAATAGATATGGTTTATAATACCGATTTGTCGTTGAATTTGGAAAAAAAGGAGAAGCAGACGAACGGACAAAAGGTTTTGTGGGAGCTTTCCGTACAAGCGGCGAATGAAGGTGAAGCGGTTACGAATGAGAAAGTTTATAAGCAGTATCCTTTTTGGGCGGTCGTGACAGATCCGTCAACAGGCGATACGAAAAAGCTGGAGCTGTCAGCGGATGGCGCAAAGAGTGTGGCCGAATTTGAGACAGAGGGATATGGAAAGTATAAAGTACAGGCATTTTGTGAGATTGACGATATGAAAGTCAGATCCAATGCGCTGACTGTTCAGAAAGCAAATACGTTACCGGAGTGGAAGAATCATCCTGTTGTGATTGAGAAAAAGACGCATCTGTTTTCCAAAAGCCTGTATACCGTAGATTTGAATACATTAGCAACCGATGCGGAAGACAGCAGTCTGGATTTTCAAATTGTAGATTCCGGCTTTGGTGAAGAAGAGGTTTTTATTGAGGATGGTTCAAAGCTAAAAGTGAAGATCAAATCATGCGGCAGCGGCAGTCTGACCGTAGCAGCAGTGGATCAGGCCGGCGCGGCTTCACAGGTTCAGATAGAAATACGAACGTCTTCCATTACGGGAATCATTGTAATCAGCATGATTTTGGCAATCTTGCTGATCGCGTTTGTTTTATGTATTCCTATAATTCGGTCTTATCTGGCTGTAGTTCGCGGAACGATTCAGATTTTGACGTATGGCGAGGAAGGAACGGATATGCCGGTGACTTTTGATGGTGAAAAGGGCCGGATGATATTAGCGAGGCAGCTCCACCCGTCTCAGGACATTGGCATTCGTCTGGAAAAATGCTATTTAACGGCCGGAGAGAAAAATAGCTGCATTTATTTTGTATCGACAGACGGATATTATTCAGACCAGGACGCCGGACAAAAGAAAAAGAAGATATGTATTCGTGCAGGAATGGAAGTAAATATCAGCAGTGACATGGACTTTGCAAATGGCATGAGAATCGTTTATATGCCATATCAGCAATAATTGTCGTGTGTTTGAGAAATTGAGCGGAAAGGAAGAATATTTATGGCGACATATGGACAGCTGTTGATTGATGCCGGCGGCGGAATTATTGACCGCGGCAAACAGTCTGACAGAAAAGACGGAGCATCGGTAATTCTGGGACTTGGAGGAACCGGAGCCGATGCAGTGATAAAATTAAAACAGGAAGTGCACAAACAGCTTCGGCCAGATGATGCAGACGCGGTCATTCCAAGATATGATGCAGTGCGTTATCTGATTATAGATGCTGACGATTCGCAAATTCCACAATCTGCGTCTGTTTCTGATATTGATAAAAATACAGAGTTTTTTGCGCTTTCCAATAGTTCGATTAAAAGTACGTTTGAAGCAAAAGAAATATTAAAGACAAGACCTGAGCTATATTGGCTGGACTATGAAAATATTTCCATCGATGAGGCAAGCAAAGGTGCAGGCGGTATTCGTCAGGTTGGAAGATTTTTATTGGTAGATAAAGGTGAGGCGTTATACGCAAAGATGAAATCGGTCATTGAAGGCGCTCTGACCGCGGCAAAAACTGGAGAGCTGGATATCCATATTTGCGCGGGCCTGTCTGGCGGAACAGGCAGCGGTATATTTTTAGACGTCTGTTATCTTGTACGCAGAATATTAAAGCAGATCGGGAAACAGGACGCGCGGGTCAGCGGATATTTTTTCCTTCCGGATGTCAATCTGTCTGTTCCGGTCATTCAGGAAAATCCGTTGATTTCAGCTTATATTAAAGTCAATGGATATGCCTCTTTACAAGAGCTGGATTACTGTATGAATTTTGGGAAAAATAAAGACAGTTTTCGGATGAATTATGGTTTTGCGGCAGTAGATTCTGCAATGAATCCGGTAGATCTGTGCTATTTGATATCCACCACAGACGCGTCGGGAAATCGCGTGCAAAATGGCTATTCGTATGCGATGGGTGTTGTTACGGATTACATTATCAGCTTTCTCGCAAAAGAAACAAGCGGATTTACGCTGCAGAGCCATATTGCAAATCTGAATTCGATCAAAGAAGGCATCCATGTGCAGCATGGAGCAAATGTAGATTATCATATTCTTGGCGCATCGGTTGCGGAGATGCCGCTGTCTGAGATTGCAACTTATCTTGGATGTATGCTGTTTGAAAATTACAAGGAAATGTATCAAAAAGTTCCGGCAGAAAAGGAACGGGATGAGTTTCTTGTGAAAATGCGTCTCCAGTACGAAGATATTTTAAAAGAGATCTCGCATGGCTGTGCAGCTTCGGTTACATTTGGAAAAGCTTATGATGCGAAAATGTACGATCAGGGCGGAGACCATGCGTTCATAAAACGCGCCGAGCAATATTTGTCGGATAATATTGGCATTTTGGAAAAAAATGCGAAAACAATGATGGAAGATTTAGGTGAATTTCGGATACCGAAAACAAGCGCGTCTCTTATTAGCAGGACTTATAAAGGGTTGTTTGATTCTTTTGCCGTCAGCCTGGATTACGGGCCGTTTTATGCGGGACGGATGCTGGCAGGAGGCGACAATCAGAATCTCATACATGCGGTAGATGGATATTTGAAGAAAAATGAGGAATTGCTGGAACACGAGCTGCGTCAGTCCGGACAGCGGGAAGATGAATATCGCGATGCCAGGTTAAAAATGGAAAATACGAATTTCCTGAATAAAAAAGCACGAATGGAAAGTTATCTTCAAGCGCTGAGTGATCTGTATAGGAACCGGTATCGTACGGAGCTGTATAAAAATATGGACATGGCGCTGCAGGAATATAAACGGCAGTTAAGAAGGCTGAATCAGAACCTGTTTCGTATTCTTATGCATGTTATGGATACGCTGCGGGAAACGTTTGAAGTGAATAAAACCGTTCTGCTGCAAAAAGGCTTACAAGACAACCTGTATACATGGAAAATATTAACGATACCGGATGTAAAAGAAAGCCTGGAACAGGAGATGAAAGAGCATGATCCGGGACAGCTCTTGTACCATTTGATGCTGACGCTGTTTGAGCGTTGTGCAGTATGGATGAATCAGGATGAAAATGAAATACGCAAGCTGATTTCAGATTTTATTTTACAGGAATTTGATAAAGCAACAAGGCGCACGATGACAGATTATTTGAAAGAAAAGTTCCATGTGGAAAATCCGGCTTTGCTTTCCGATGCGGTAGAAAAAGAAATTATCCGGGATAAACTGGGCAGAGATTCTACGCCGCTGTTTTGGAAAAATCCAATGTACAAAAACAGTATGGGTATGCACAGCTACTTGACAGTGCCGTTCGATGCCGCAGAGATGAAAACGGCTGCTGCAAACTTTACACAAAGGCAGATGGAATTTACGGTACGGGAGTCGCATATTACAGACAAACTATCTATGATGCGTTTTTACAGCGGCATTCCGATTTTTGCATATCAGGGGATTATGGAGCTGCAGCGGGCTTATGAAGAAGATAAAAAAGCGGGCCGGCATCTGTTTGAACGGGGAGATATTAACTGGAATCAATTGCCTTCGCCGGTTCCTGACAGTTTTAAAATTGATTTGCCGGTGCAGCGGATTGTACAGCGCAATCAGACTTTGATTGAGGAATTTGAACAGGCGGAAGCAGCCGGAGTAGTTGTAAAAGACGAGTATATGAACTGGCATATTTTAAAGACTGAAGATCTGGATATTTCTGCCTGGACAGAGCAGTTGGGCGGTGTTATGACAAACGGCAGAAACAATCCAAAAAAGATGCAGCAGATTCTTCCAAAGCTCAAAGAAAAGCTGGAATCTGCGGTAAAGAATGCATCTCCTGTTCGCATTGAGTATTTGAATACCGTATCGGGAAGCGAAAGACAGGTGATGCTGGATTTTTATCTGCTTGCTCCGGTATTAAATGCTTTGGTTCATACCGAGTTGCAAAAAAGGACGGGAGCAGAACGTGAAATCAAGCGTCTGGAACAGCTGATGCAGGATACGGTGGCAGAAAAAAGAGGGAAAAACGATTTCTTTAATGCCGTGTTTACAGGTGCATTGACATATGGCAGAAAGATTGTGTTTCATTATCATGAGTTTGGAATGGAAAAAAGTATCGAGCTGCAGAACAGCAGCATGAAGTACGGACAATCCGGCGCATATCAGGCATTTTTAACTTATCAGACGTTAGACAGTGAAACGAAAGAAAAAATTGACAATCGCACAAGACAGCTGCTGGACGAAGAAGATTCAAACCAGGTGCAGGAAACAGTGGAAATGTTAGAAGAAAGTATGCCGAAAAAAATCCAGGGGTACTTAGGCATTTATGATGAGCTGGATCCGCTGCATGAAGAGATGGAAGAGTTTTATATGGATTTTATGAAGACGCTGCACAACTTCAAGCTGAATATGTAGTTTTATTAACAGATCTTGATACTGAATAAATAATGATGCTGAATAGATAATGATCTGTAATCCGGGTAAACTTACAGATAAAGGCTGTGACGGAGAGCCGGACTGGGTGATTGAGATCACGTCGCCTGGGAATCAGGGACATGATTATATTTATAAATTGAACTTATATGCCGATGCAGGGGTTCGGGAATACTGGATTGTGGATCCGATGACACAAAAAATTCTTGTGTATTATTTTGAAGAGAGCGCTTTTGACGTCCAGCAATATACATTTCAGGATGGTATCAAAGTAAATATTTTTGAGGATTTGTCAATTGATTTTAAGGAACTTGGATTATGAAAGAAAATCATGTGATGTTTCACAATGGAAAACATCTTCTGGAAAGCTGTATCAGCAGGTTAAATGAAAATCAATGCGGGGAAACCGGCGGAAACGTTGCGCTGCATCCAACGGTTCTCGTTCTGTTGGGCAATAAAAGCAGATGCAATGCGAAATACGTGAAATCTACGTTGGATGACAACTGGAACAACGCCCGTTTTCTGCAGTATTTAAACGTTGTAAAAACAGATCGCGGCTGGCAGTGTTTCAGGCTTGCGGGCGCACAGGATGATCCTATGCCGGATGCCGGCGCAGAAAATTTTGATGCGCAGGATACAGATGGAAATGATCGGGATATGTCTGCATGGGAGGAATATGTCTGGAAAGCAGAACGCGCAGGCTGGACGGAAACATTGAATCAGGCGATTGTAGCAATGCTGGAAACAGAAGAAAAAATTTTTTCTGAACGTACGATGATTCGAATGGAATATATTTTGGACGCTTCTGAAAAAGACGGCACGCAGTATGCCGATCTGTTTCTGCAGACATCCAATGCCATGCAGTCAGATGAGCAAAAAACATTGTACCTGATGTTAGACCAGCGTCCCGGAGCTGACCATGTGGAAGCTTCCGATGCGTTGCTGCAGTATTTGGCAGACAAAAACGAAACTTCTAAATTATCAGGAACCGTCTGCTTACTGAGCAATTATTTGCAGTCAGGACAAATGTTAGGGGATGGAAGAATCTGGCAGAATTACCGTCTGGCCGCCGATATGATATTGTTAAGCGGCAGCAAAATGGCGGCGCAAAGCGCTGTGCATCAACTGTCCGGCGGATTTAAGACGGTTTCTTACGCGCTTGTGACCAAACCGACAGAAGAAATCGCAGCTGTAACGCTGCGGACGCTGATGCATGAGATTTACGATTCCAGCCGGAAAAATCTGTTTCGGGAATTATCTGCCAATGAACTGGCTGCGAAGCTGCAGATGGATCGTTATCATGGATTTTTGTTTTTGGAAGAACTGTTTCAAAAGAAAATACGCGCAAGATTTCCAAAAGAAGCTGACTGGCGATATTTGCCGTTTACAGACATACAGGCATACCGTACATTTTTAAAAAGCCCGAATCTGACGATAGAAGCAGCCGACGCACTTTCATCAGGCGCGGCGTCAGAGTTTTTAAACAGATATTATATAGAGCCGGTGAAGGATTTTTTGTCAAATGAAAAAGAAATGCAGCAGTGTACCGATAGGATATCTGGGCTGCTTTTTCAGCAGTTTGCTTATTTTGAGTTATTGTATTTGTACGAGCATCAGGAGGAATTAGACCATCTGATTATGTCAGAATATCAGTCTGCAGGGTTCCGCTCAAGAAACGGCGTATGTGCAGGACTGCATGAACAGGGAGTTTATGAAAGCAGACGGATCTATTATCATACAATGAAACAAGTCATTGCCGCACAAATGCATCACCTCATACAGCAGGCGATCAGCTTTAGAGATATGTATGAAGCGTGTGAAAAAGAAGTGCGTCGGGAATGTATTGTCACCGGCGACGAATCAGAGTCCGTCGAAAAGTTTTACAGTGGGATTGCGGCAGAATATGCGGGATGCCGTATATTTCCGGAAATCTTCCTCGTATCAAATAAAAAAGAAGATTTGCTCAGAGATTTTTGGAATATTTATCTGGAGTTAATGCGGGAAAACGTATATAACTGTGATTTTGAGCAGGAAGTAGACTATCGGATGGAAGGTATGGATGAAAAGCAGAGGCATACGTTTGTGGAAAAAGAGCTTCGTAAAAAGCTGGATGGCAGCAGACGGCTAAAAAACAGCATCGAAATGCCAATGGCGAGGGCAGGATGCTATTATATGGTAAATGCAGGCGCCGACTATGCGAAAACACTGGAACAGGCAGAAAACGGGGAGTATGTATTGTTTCATCTGAATCGCACAGACTGTATTGAACAGCTGGAAATATATGATATTCTAAAGCCGAAACAGCTGCACCTTGGAAATGTGAAAGGAAATAAGATAAATAAGGAATAGAATAACAGGCAATGAGATAGATTAGGAATAAACGGAAAAGTATAGATAAAAGTTTGATATGGTCATTGGAGGTTTGTAATGTTGGAGATGATAAATAGTAATCAATTTCAGACAACAACAGAAATAGAATTAAAATATCCCGGTTGTAAGTATATATTAACCGATATTGGTGGTGATCACGTGACGGTGACCGGCAAGTTATACTGTTTAAGTAATTCTTCTGATTCATGGGAGGAATTAATTGAGTTGAGTAAACAGGTTGAAATGGCTGGTAAAGATTGTTCTATTTTTGGTTCGTATAGAAATGGTTTTGCATATGGTCTGCAATATGTGATTGAATAAAACAGAGGGAGATGATATGGTTGAATCAACACTGTTAAATTATAGATACAATCAGAATTGTGTAATTTTTGCTGATATTGGTAAAGATGTGCAGTTTTTGATAGATACGGGAGCATGTTGGACCACATGTCATTATTCTTCTATTAATAAGTTTTGGCGGGAATCTGATTTTTCGGAAGCGCCTTATACATATTTCGGAGGATATTCAGGTGAAAGAAATATTGGAGCCAAACATTATAAGTATCATTTGAATAAGTTCCAAATCGGAGATATTAATCTTGGAGAGCGCGATATATGGGTTACATTTGATAAAAATGTAAATGAAAATCTATTAGGGTTAGATATCTTACAGTATATTACATTTGTACAAATTGCAGGGACCGGGAAGTTTGTATTTTTTAAAGATATGAAGGAATTACAAAATTATATGTTTGTAAAGCAATAGAAAAATGATAAAAATCAGCTTAAATTGATCTTATAAGGAGTTACAATGATAATCAAACAAAAGCGCCCGGATTACCAGATTCGGGAACTGAGATACAGGAAAGAAGCGGGCAGTATTCGAATTTCCTGGAGATATAAAGATGCCTCTGACTATTTTATTATATTAAATGACAGCAGGCAGCAGTTTGATTTGGCCGCTGCCTGTGAGGAAATCAATCATGCAGGGTATTGTGATGCGGATCTTACAGAGCAGTCAAAAAAATTAATTTTCATTGGCCAATCTGCATGTTGGAAGCTGGCGTATATAAAAAAAGCAGAATTTCACCGGGGAGGAAAATGTTTTAGTTTTTCAGCAAATGAACTGAAAAAAGACGTGCCATACAGAATCAGTGTATTTGCTTGTACCTTTGATACGCAGATACACATTTTTCCGACAGACACCTGGCAAAATATCTGTTATCTTCCGGTAAAAGTAAAAGCGGATATCCGTTATAAAACAAAATTTTTTTCCAAAGAGAAATATTGTATGCTGCGTTTGCCTATGTTGGAAGATTACAAAGATGGAGCGATTTTATATCATATTGATGGAGTGGCTTTTGATTTTCCGCTGCCACAGTCGTGCCTGGGACGAGAATTAACAGTTGTTGTACCCAGACAGTCAAAGGTCAGTATTCGGATTCGGGAAGAAGATAAAATATACTATAGAAAGGAATGAGTTTGGAATGGAGATGGCAGATTGCAAATGTCCTTTTTGCTTTCAGCAGTTTAGTCCCCAGAAAGCGGCATTCAAGGCAATGACAGTTTTTACGGAACAGGATTTTTCCGCAGGCATGGAGGAAGAAGAATTAGAGCTGAAAAAAAGATATGAATTGGCAACGGATCAAATCTATCAGTCATTCTGGACGCGGTATCCAAAGAGCGAGCCGGAAAACAGTTATAAAGATTATCCGGTGATCGATAATCTCAGTGACCGGTTTTTGCATGGAACATATGAAATGGATTCAAGCGGATTTGTCAATCGGGCAGTCGATGCATTTGGAGTCTCATCCAAAGTAAGAATCTGCCCGTATTGCCATAATGTCCTGCCGTTTGAATTCGGCAAATATCCGGTAAAGTACATTTCCGTAGTAGGAATTACAAGCTCCGGCAAAACCGTTTATCTTTCACAGCTGTTACGTCAGATTGAAACGTTTTTTGTGAAAGCAGGTCTGACCGTAGTAGGCACATATGATGAGGTGGACCGGTTTTTAGAGGATTATAAGATTCAAAAAAATGTTCCGCTGCCGCGCGGCAACGCGGCAGACGGATTGATGCCTCCTTTGGCGTTGAATGTAAAATGCAATAAGACGCAGCAAATATATACGCTTGTATTTTATGATATCGCTGGAGAAAACTGTGTCCGTCCGGAACAAATGGAAAAGTATGGGCCGTTTATCCATAATTCGGACGGGCTGTTATTGATGATCGATCCGGAACAGTTTTTAGGCAGCCTGACGCAGGACGGAGATTTTGAAAAAGAAGCGCATAGTCCCGATAAGGTAATTGCGGCTATGTGGAATGCGTTTGTAACGTCTGATAACAAGGAAGGACGAAGCAGTATTCCTCTTGCTGTCGTATTGTCGAAAAGCGATACGCAGACAGAGGTATTGGATTATCGGTCAGCGCTCTTTTCCAATATCAGTTATGCAGGATACACAGATTATGAAATTCCACTGAAAGATTTTGCGGCTACAGATATGGAAGTGCGGCGGCTTTTGGCGCGGTTAAATCGAAATAAGACCGATATTTTGTGCAACAAATTAAACGAGTGCTTCCCGGCACATGCATTTTTTGCTGTCTCTGCGTTGAATGCGAAACCGCAGGAACACAGAGATACTTACGAAGAAGACTGTTATATGCTGGATGAGGAGCCGGAGACGGTCCGCGTGGAAGAACCGGTTTTCTGGCTCTTGTATAAATTAGGAGCGCTTCCGGTAAAGGAAGCGGAGACGAAAAAGAAAAGGAGCGGGCTGCTTCGAAAAATATTTTCATAAATACGCTTCGGAAAGGATAAGGATGAGGACGCTATGAAACTGTATCAGGCAGGATATTATCGTCTGGGAAGACGCGGGAGTGGTTCCGGCTGGAACATTGTGGCTCCGTCTGTTGGCATGTCTGAATTTGCAAAGGCAGGATTTAAGGGAATTGCAGCCAGATTGGCAGATTTAAAGCAGACGGTACAGGCGCCGCCGGAGGCAATGGGAATTTTTCAGCATGACAGGTTTGTGTATTTGATGCATGTGAATTATGCTGCATCCGGGGAGGACAGCCGGGGCGTTGCTTATGTGCATGGATATTGCTTCCATTTGGCAGAGTATTATGAACTGACAATCCATCCGGAAATATTGTTTGGAATTTTACAAGAAGAGTTTGCAATGGAATATCAGCCGGGGCTTTCTGCTTATCCGGTCAGAGAGTCTTTGCAGTACCGGAATATGAATGAACGCAGACTGTTAGATCAGTATCATTTGTCCAAAGAACAGTACAGATTGCTTATTTTGGGTGCGATTTGTGCGCTGGAGGGATATAGCAGTCCTATGTGCATCAAACGAAACGGCTTGAAGGAGCAGGATACACAGACTTATCGGGACATCATGTATCTTATTATGAAGGGGCTTCCGTATTACTTGAGACAGAAATTGCTCTCTTTTTCCTGGCATGGCGCACAGACGGCCATCTGTTTTTCCGATCAGGTGCAGGGGCAAAATTATGCGGATCTGGATACAGGGACGTTTCAGTGTGATTATTCCAGACTTGACAGCTATCATTTTACAAAATTGTATAATATGGACCTTTTTTATAACAGCAGGGATACAAGAGAGCAGATGTTTCAAAATATTGCTGCGTTTATAGAGGAGGCATATGCAGATCCTTTGAAAGATGCCGGATGTGCGCTGATTGAAGCAGGATTTCATAAAAAAATAAAAAAAAATGACACGGGTATCGAACCGGAGACAGTTGTATACCTGCTGCAGGAATTTTTTAAGTATGAATTACGTTATGGCAAACAAACAGCAGAATATGTAGCAGCTTTGTTAGAAGCAGGAAATCAGGGAAACATTCAGATCGAAGATAAAAAGCTGGCTGCAGATATCAGGAATACTTACGAGCATTGCCACGATGGGGCGCTCCTGGAGCCGATGGCGTTATTCGAGGCGCGCAGCATTCTTGGATATTTCTATGGCAGCCGGAAAAAAGAAGATGGGTTCGCAGCGTTATTAGAGCTGAAAAACGCTCATGCAGATGATTTATATCCCGCGGTCTGCCGTTATCTGGAGAGTTTGGATGAGGATTATTTTTCTGATTATTTTTGGAACCGGTTTCTTCCTGGGGAGCTTACTTCTTTAAATAAAGCAGAGCGTTTTTTTCAAAAAAACGGACAGGATTTTCTGGCAAAAGAACACCGGTTATTCCAAAAATTACTGAAAGATCTGGCTGAGCGCGAGATGAAAGAAGCAGATAGTTTTGAAGAATTGTGTGTGAAAGCACAAGCGATAGACAGAATTTGCCGTCGTGCGCTACAGGCGGACGGATATGTACAGCTGTGGGAAACGACTTGTCTGACATTGTGGAATGAATTTCGGATGGACTGGTTTGAAACAGGCAGCGTACAGGCTTATCAGCAATATCAGGTTCAAAAGCTGTCATGTTCCAATGCAAAGAAAGTCAGCCGGATGATTTCCTTGCTGGAAGAAGCAAGGCATTGTACCGATGTGCTTCGTTTATGGGAGTTATTCTATGGCAGTTCATCAGAAGAAGATAAAAAATACAGACGAGTGATTCGGCGTGGAATGCGGGAAGAGTTTTTTGCAGATGAAAGGGCTGCTGAAATAAATTGTAAAAATTTAGACCGTACGTTAGTTTTCTTTTATGATCCCGATAAAAACCAGTTTGATCTGGTGAAATGGATGAACCAATGGGCAAAGCTGGGACGTTTGGAGATGTTTTCGGAGGTGTTTTCAGAGTATGGCAAACAGACAGAACTGCTTACCGATCAGGCGCGTAAAAAGTGCGTGCTGCAGTATTTGGAAGAAGCGTTTAAAAGCAGGAAACAGACGGCATACAATCAACTGCCCCAGGAATGCAAACAGGCAATGCAGCTATTTTATCAAAGTTTAAAAGGCGCTGCAGAGCATACAGATGCGGGGTATTTGCTGATCCATTCGCTGTATCGGGAGGTTCTTAGCTTTTTTGTACTGCTGACGCTGGCGGTATGCGGCATTTGCCTGCACAGATATGGCAGTGGGGATATTATGATTTCGATGATTTTTGTTGCTTTTGCGTCTGTTGGGCTGGTGTTTTCTGTGATGATACAGACAATGACAGCCAGCCGCAGCCGGGCAGTGGAAATGGGGCTTGGAAGTGTGGCGGCAAAATGCCTGTATGCTTTTGTGCCGATTGCCTGTGTGACAGCCGCAGCGCTTGTATATCAGCTGGGCGGATTTCAGGAAAAAGCGGTCTGCATGATGGTGTTTTTGGCCTTGGCTGCAGTGATGGCATTTATTCGTGCAGTCATGAAAAAAGAGTCGTAACAAATAATCGTACTTTAGGAACTGTATGTAAATAACTTAAAGCAGTTCCTTAGTAATCAGGAAAGAGGATTATGAGCAGAAGTCGGTTTTCAATAAAAATGCTGATCGGCAGTATTTTGGCAGGATTCATCTATGGGCTGATCGGTGAATATGTATATCAGAATATAGAGCGGACGGTATCGCCCGTCGTCATAACGACAGTATATTTTGCTGCGATGTATTTGTTTGTGGGCTTTGCTGTTTATATGCTGGGAAAACTGGGGCATTATTATGCGGACAGTTCGGTAAATCGCAGACAATGGGCAGCGGCCTTTGTGCTGATGCTCCTGCTTGCGGCATTATTTCAGGTTATTTATGGCCGGATAGGGACTAAGACATCGGAGCAGGTTTCGTCTTATTTGTTTGTTATCGATAATTCCGGTTCCATGGGCAAGACGGATCCAAACGGAATGCGTTATGAGGCAATCCAAACATTGCTGGAACATAAAGATCCGGATTTTTGTTACGGTATTTATCATTTCTCTGACTCTGCACAGATGGTCAGAAATATGGGGCCTGTCAGTGAAGGCGGGGTTGGGCGTGAGCCGGTGAATCAGGGAGGTACGGCAGTGATACATGCATTGGATACGATTTTGCACGATTTGGATGAAAGTACTTTGCAGCTGGACAATCACTGCAGAATGATCTTACTGAGTGACGGGTATGCTACAGATCTGGATGAAACGAGCCGTTATGATTGTATCCGCAAGCTGGAACAGTTTGCGGACCGGGGGATTTCTATCAGCACAGTCGGCATGACCGGGGATGTCGATACACAGCTGTTGATGCTGATCGCAGATAAGACAGGCGGCGCCTATGTCAGCGTACGAAATGTGGAGCAGCTGGAGCAGGGAATGCGGCAGGCAGCACAGACGCAGGAGGGCAGCAGAAATCTTCTTGGATATCGCAGCGAGAAAGATACCGGGATACTTTTTTCTGCTGTACGGATTATTTTTATTATTTGCCTGGGCATATTGGTCGCAGTGGAAAAAACGGTATTATGTGAACGTTTTTTAAATACAAATTCTGTGCTGGTCAGCTCTGTCATTGGAAGCGCTCTTGCAGGTATTTGTCTGGAGGCAGGGATGAATACCTTTGGGCTGCATCCGTCTGTAATGCGGATTGCACTGTGTATACTGATTGCATTTACGCTGCTGCATGAAGATGTTGTAATGGCAGCAGATGACATGTAATAGAAAATGGAACAGTTTGGCGGGTGATCTGAACTGTTCCGGGAAACGGTTATCTGCAGGGAGGGAATATGAAAAAAATAGTTCACGTACTGTTATATGGTCTGCTGCTTGCAGTTGTTCTTACAGGAATTATGGGAATTACACATTTTATAGAAAAAGAAGATCAAAGAGTGGAACAGGAAGCAGAAAGATTGCTTGCTGCAAAGAAAGCTGCAGCAGAAAATGAAGCTGACAATAGCAAGACGATCCAATCTGAGAACGTACGCACCGTTTTAGTAAAAAAACTTCCTGTATATAAAGAAAAAAAGATCGTAAAAATTAAAGCAGACAATGATGCAGAAATGTTATCCTATGGCGACGAGGTAACTTTGCTGGAAGAGGATAGTCTTTATGCAAAAATTGAGACAAAAAGCGGACAGAAGGGGTATGTGTGGGGAGATTGTATCGGTTTGCAAGCCGAGTCTGCACAAACCGGGCAGCAGTTTCAGGCAGTTGTCATCGATGTCGAAGTTTTACAGGAAGAGCAAGATGAGCCAGAGTATACCGCGCAGGAAACAATCTGTTTCAACATCGCAAGGAACCTGGAAAAAAGGCTGAAAGAACGGGGTTATACGGTAGTTATGGGCAAAAGGGCGATAGAAGATGCCGTAAGCAACGCAAAAATCGCCGAGCTGGCAAATCAGATTCAGGCAGATGCCGTTGTACGCGTTTGCACAGGGTACAATACGGATCCGGAGGTTCATGGAGCAGCAGCCTATTGCTGCCCGCGTGACAGCTCTTATCCCGCCGGCGCATTTGCAGATGACAGCCAAAAGCTTGGGAAAAAAATTTTGAGATATTATACAAAGACAACTGGATTTACCAGCGCCGGAGTTTTGGAAAGTGATGCATTTGCAGGGATCCGGCGCAGCAAAGTTCCTGTTATCGTATTGAATATGGGATATCTGTCAAACGACAAAGAAAACAGCAAGATGTCAGGACAGAAGTTTCAGGCAAAGATGGCCAAGGGAATTGCGGATGGTTTAGATGCATACTTTTTATGGAAACAGAAGGAGCAAGCCGCATCATCTTAGTTTTATCGAATTTTTATTAAAACCGCAGCAAATTAAAAACGAGGGATTTTTATGCACAAAGAAATTTACGAGATTATGCATAAAGATAAGGTGGCGGCACAGATAAATGCGCAGGGTCACAGTACAATCTTTGAACCATCCTTTCTTCCGTACGATTTATATCTGGAAGAAGAGGAAGACATTGATACTTTGGTAAACAATGTTATAAATTTTCATTGCTGGTGCGCTGCCAGAGTCTTGACGCTGGATCGGGAATATGCAAAAGAGATTTTGAATAGTATAGGTATGAAACAGGCAGTTACAGATAAAGAGCGGGCTGAGATCGCGCTCACATACCGTTGCGCTTCGCTTACGGATGTGTATTGGGTACGACGTGCAGGAGAACAGATATCTTTTCAGGAAATTAATTTATATGAAAATCATTTGGATCGTACATTTATTGACATTGCTTTAAAAGGAAAGCAATATACTGTGCAGAATGAATACTTGTCAAGAGATTTGTCTACAAACGGCTGTTTTCCAAAAGCCTGGAAAAGAGAGGGCAGAAATTTTTTACTGTTAAAAGACGGAGGAAACTTTGCGGTAGAACGTGAATTGCTTGCAAGTAAAATATGCAGATGTTTCGATGTGTCTCAGGTTTTTTATGAGGAAGGGTATTTTGATGGTGAAAAAGTCAGTGTCAGCCCAAATATAACATCTATAGATTATGCAATTGCGTCTATGGAAGCAGTGGAAATATATTGCCGAAATCATGATAAAAATATGAAACAATATATTCTTCAGCTTGACAGGTATAATTATTACATGATGAATATTATTGACTATTTGACAGGAAATACAGACAGGCATTGGGGCAACTGGGGAGTTCTTGTAAACAATAAAGATAACAAACCAGTCTGCCTTCATCCTTTAATGGATTTTAACAAGGCGTTTCATGCTTACGATACGTTGGACGGAGCAAATTGCCAGACGGTATTTTGGGAATCTATGACACAGAAAGAAGCAGCTGTTTGTGCAGTGAAAGAAATAGGTTTGAATCAAATTGCAGAAGTGAAACAGGAGATTTTTATGCAGCTGCCGCAATACTATGAAATGTTTCGAAAAAGGATGGAGATTTTACGGTTTGCAGCAGATGATTGATCTGTTGCATCTATTGTTACTTTTCACGGGGTGGGGCAAGTAATAAAGCAACAGTTTAGACAAAGTGTTGCTTTTTCTGGAT
>CAJUBQ010000050.1 GCA_910584595.1 uncultured Eubacterium sp. | reverse complement strand
ATTGTATGTCAAAAAATACAATTTAAGTGTCCAATTTTTGTTGACCAGTGCAATGTGGCAGCAGGCCGGGAAGGTGGGATAACAGTCTTCCCCGGTGCCTGCTGCCTTTTTGGTATCTGTTTGGAAATGTGTACGGCACTGGCTTTCTTTTCAGAAGAATACTGACTGAAAATTTAGTAATAAAGTGTATTCTGGGTATGTTTGTGGTAAATCGTGACGGGATACCGCTGGCTGGCGCGGTTTTTTTGAATAATCCAGTTTGTATGCCCTGCAGCAGATAGAAAGCCATGATATTTACCAGATGAATGGCAGGAACGCGTCCCGTTCCAGGCAGGGCTTGTATTTTAACCAGAGAAACAGTATAATGGCAGCAGAAGAACAGGCAGACAGGCCGGATATGCGGGGTAAGGGGCTGTATGAAACTGAAAGCGAAATCTGTCAGCAGAAAACTTCCTGAATATAAGCAGATAAAGCAGCTGATGAAAAGGGCTTTTCCAAAGAATGAGCAGATGCCCGTGTGGGTGCTGCGCATTCTTGCACTGAATAAGGGCACGGATTTTCTGGCATGGTATGGAAAAGGCGCTTTCTGCGGTATCAGCTTTACGGTACAGCATAAAAATATGGCCTTTATTTTGTATCTGGCGGTAAATGATAAAATACGGTCAAAAGGATATGGCTCTGCAGTTTTAAACTGTCTCAAGAAAAAATTTAAGGGAAAGACGCTTTCCTTAAATGTGGAGCCGTTAGAACGGGACGCTGCTAATTACACGCAGCGGGTACGGCGGATATATTTTTACAAAAAGAACGGTTTTAGGGATACAGGATACTTTATACATGATAAAAACGATAAATATCTAATACTGTCAACGGCAGAAACATTTTCACAAAAGGAATACAGGGAGATGCTGAAAAAAGTGTCATATGGTTTTTATACTCCGCAGATAGAAATGTCAGGATAGTTTTTGTCCAGCCTGTTTGAAAATATAAAAGATTTGCAGCAGCGGTATTGCAGGCAGATTTTACCGCTGCTTTTTTGTAGAACTTTTGTGGCAGGTGGAGGCTGTGCATGACAAAAATACGCTGTGTAGTGGAACGGATTACATACCAGAACCCGGAAAACGGGTATTCTGTACTGAAAGTGCATATCAAAGGCTGTGATGGCCTTGTCCCGGTGGTCGGGAACCTTCTGGATGCGAATGTCGGCTCTGTAATCATAGCAGAGGGAAACTGGAAAGTGGATGGAAAATATGGCAGGCAGTTTATCGCTGAAAAGTGGGAAGAAACGCTTCCGGCAACTGTTTACGGGATGGAGAAGTATCTTGGGAGCGGCCTGGTCAAAGGTGTCGGTCCTAAATTTGCAAAGCGGATCGTACAGCGTTTTGGTGTGGATACATTTACGGTAATTGAAGATGATATACAGCTTCTGATCCAGGTTGAGGGAATTGGGAAAAAGCGCATCCGCCAGATTGCGGAAAGCTGGCAGCGGCAGAAAGAAGTGAAAAACATCATGCTCTTTCTGCAGGAGCATGATGTCAGTACGGCATTTGCGGCAAAAATCTATAAGCAGTACGGAAGTGAAAGCATTGGAAAAGTGCGTGAAAATCCGTACCGTCTTGCAGATGATATATGGGGTATCGGTTTTAAGACGGCGGACGGCATTGCACAGAAACTCGGATTTGGAAAAGAATCCTATGTGCGCCTTAGAAGCGGCATTATGTACACGCTTAGTGAGCTTGCAGATGACGGCCATGTTTATGCCGGACAGGGACAGCTTCTCGAAAAGGCTTCCGGCCTTCTGGAATCAGCTCCGGAATACATTGTTATGACAATGGACCAGATGCTGAAAGAAAAAGACCTGGCCTGTGAAGCGCTGCCGGAGGAAAGAGCCGTATATCTGCCGCCGTTTTATTATGCAGAAACCGGGGTGTCAAATAAACTGCGCCGCCTTGCCGAAGCACCGGCTTCAGACCGCCTGTGGGTGCAGCTCATGCAGGCAAGGGAAAAAACGGGGAACCGGGAGCTTTCCGTGGATGTTGGGAAAATCCAGCAGATCGTGCATATGGAATACGATGAGGCCCAGGCAGGGGCCATCCGTCTGGCCGCATCTGCAAAGGTAATGGTCCTGACAGGCGGGCCGGGTACGGGAAAGACTACCACAACACAGGGGATTATAGCTGCTTTCCGTGCATACGGCCTGAAAGTGCTGCTTGCCGCGCCGACCGGGAGGGCGGCAAAGCGGCTGTCGGAAACAGCGGGGATGAAAGCAGAAACAATACACCGCCTGCTTGGCTGCAGGCCGCCGGAGGGATACCAGAAAAACGAAAAGAACCCGCTGGAGGGCGATGTTCTGGTAGTCGATGAATGTTCCATGATTGACATTATCCTGATGAATGCGCTGTTAAAAGCTGTGCCGGAATCCATGCGGCTGCTTCTTGTGGGCGACACGGACCAGCTTCCAGCGGTCGGGGCCGGGAATGTGCTGCGCGACATCATCGCTTCCGGCGTATTTCCGGTGGTGCGTCTGACACGGATTTTCCGGCAGGCGCAGACAAGCCGCATTATCATGAACGCCCACCGTGTCAATGAGGGGAAAATGCCGGATATATCCAATGGGAAAACGGCGGACTTTTTCTTTGTGAAGTGTGAAAGTGCGGAAATAGCGGCGGCAAAGATCGTGGAACTGGTAAAGGAGAAACTGCCTGGATTTTATCATATAAAACCGGAAACGATTCAGGTATTAACTCCCATGCAGCGTGGGCCGGCAGGGGCAGCAGGGCTGAACCTTGCGCTGCAGGAGGCATTGAACCCATCCGGGGACGGGCTGCGCAGGAGCGGTTATGTTTTCCGCTGCGGCGACAAAGTTATGCAGATTAAAAACAATTACGATAAAGAAGTGTTTAACGGCGACATTGGCATAATCCAGTCTGCCAGCGTCCAGGACAGGGAGCTGGCTGTAAACTTTGACGGCAGGCTGGTAAAGTATGATGTGGCGGAACTGGACGAGCTGCTGCATGCCTACGCTGCGACTATCCATAAATCGCAGGGGTCGGAATACCCGGCGGTAGTCATGCCTGTGCTGATGAGCCACTTTGGGATGCTGCAGAGGAACCTGATTTATACGGGCATTACAAGGGCGAAAAAACTTCTGGTTATGGTGGGCGACAAAAAAGCGCTTGCCTATGCGGTCAGGAATGTGACCGTAACAAAAAGGAATACCCTGCTGAAAGAGAGACTTTCAGGGGAGAGGGACAGCCGGGCACAATCGTCTCAGGTGTGTAGTGATGCATGAAAAAAACGATATAGCAGGAGGAAACGATAATGCTGGAGTTTCGATATGATACGCAGTTATTAATTGAGGGTGAAAATCTTGATGAAGACAGCATAAACGAATATTTTACAAACAATTTTCAAGGAGACTGCCTTCTGGCAGTTGGAGATGAAGAACTGGTAAAAGTGCATTTTCATACAAATGAACCTTGGAAAGTGCTGGAATACTGTGCTTCCCTGGGTGAAATTTATGATATTGTGATTGAAGATATGGAAAGGCAGTCACGCGGGCTGAAAGGATAATTTCAGCCCGGAGCAGTAATACTTCCGGTTAAGCAGTAAATACACATAAAAGAAAGACATCTGCGCATGGCAGGTGCCTTTCTTTTATGTGCATTCAGATCATTTTTGCGCTGATGAAATATTTATTTTTGGCATGGCATTTTGGGCAGGTGCAGATAACTTCAAACCGGATGGTGCCGTCATCATCTTTCCCTGTGGCTGTCATATCAGCCGTAATATCCGTGTCTGCCGGGGATTTGGCAGCATTATCTTCTGAATCCTGAACAGCCGGACAATGCCAGTGCAATTCATTTCCGCATACATAGCAATGGTCTTTCCCACGAAAACTTTTTCCAGTCATTTCATTTCCTTCTTTCTTTTTTGTAATCATACCATACAAATAGTATAATTACAATAGATGAAAAAGAAAAAAGAACAGAAAGCAAGCCGTTTTCTCTTATAAGGATTTGGAACGCTCCTGCCGTTTTTGTTTTTCCGGCTGCATTCTGGTTTCCGGATTTCCAAGGATGGCATTGACGTTAGAACAGACAGTGTCTAATTCTTTCTGGCGGCTGCGGTTGCGCTGGTATGCTGCCTGTTCGGATTCTTTTTTCTGTACCAGAGAGGCCTTTTCTTCTTTCAGCAGTTTCAGCGATGGCAGCTTTCCGGGAGTGGGGCTGCGTGTGTCACTGGCCGCTTTTTCTTTCAGGAACCGGGCGGCAGTTTCGTAGAGCGTGATTTCCGCAGCATGTTCCCGCCGGAATTTTCCTTTGTCCCCTGCTTTTAAAAACTGGCCGTAAACGGATTTGTTTGCAAGGTACTGGCCAGTGTAATGGATTTGTTCATTTACTTCTTTTAACCGGTCTTCTGTCTTTTTCAATGCCTTTCTTGATAATCCTGTTTCTGCTTTTGCGTCTGCGAGTCCTCTTTCCAGAATCTCCCTTGTGTTATAGCCGTGCTCCTGAATATATATGAGTGTTTCAGCCATGCGCTTTAGGTTGGAAATCTTGACTTTCTGTGCGTAGGCATTGCTTTGCTGTGCCTTGATACAGTTCTGCAGATCAGTGACAAGGCGCAGTTCGGAATGAAAGTACAGGATGGAAACAGAATCATATGCGGGCGTGCGGCCCTTGTCATGCCGGGAGTTGTTTTTAATTGCGGCTGTGCTGTTTCCTGAATCTCCGTCAGTATGTCCGGAGACATCCTGCCGCTTTTTATTTTTTTCTGTATCGTATCTGGAAACATCCGCATCACGTTCTGGATATTCACCAGCATCGGGGCAGGATGTTTCATAACCATAGTTATCCTGTTTGAAAGATTTGGATTCTGCTGAATGGGCATTTTCTTCCTGATGGATTTTATTGCAGTTTATGCTTTCTGCATTTTCAGCAATCTGTTTTAAAATGGAATCCGTTTTGTAAAGCGTGCCCAGGCTTCTGTCGGTGATAAACTTGGAACGGTCCGGGTGCAGGTAGCTGAAACGCCCGCGGCTTTCTTTTAAGAGTACCCCGTATTTCTCAAAAAGGATTCTGCGGTATTCATCAGGAGTACATGCCTGGCGGGCCGCGTCTTCCACGGCATCCCGTAGGAACTGCTTCTGCGTCTGGAAGACAGTCGGCTGCTGTGCGCTGTCTGCGGAAACGTGTGCGGCGCGTCCGTCTGTTTTTTGGTTTTCCTGCTGTGCTGCGCGGTATTCCCGGTCTGTAATTCTTTTTTTTGCCGGGGCGAGAAGGTCAACCTGATGGAGATTTTCACGGCGGCACATATCCATGACGGACTGTTTGAGAAAAACCAGGTGCTTCTTTGTCAGATGGTGTTTGTACCCGGCGCGGGAATCACATGGACGTTCCATAAAATCCTGCCGCTCCACATCAAATTTGCGGACGCTGTTGATGATAATATGCGTATGGATATTCCCGCTTCCGTTATGTCCGTCCGTGTGGGTGCAGACAAGCGCCTGGTGTCCGGGGAAATATTTCGCGGCATATTCCAGCCCAAGCTCCTGTGCGCGTTCCCCGGTAAGCATGCTGTCTGCTGCATCCTTTGGATCATAGCTTATGATGTAGTGGTGGGATTTGATTTCATCATAATCCTGATTTTTTCCGTAGCGGGCATTCAGTTCCATGCATTCTGTATCAAAAGTGAAAGCGTCACAGTTTATGCCGTCCAGAAAATAATGGCTGCGGAACTGCATTTTTCCGTTTTCATCCAGAATGGTTTTCCCGGTTTTTTCATCATGTTCGAAAATGAGATACCGCTGCGCTTCGCCGTAATCGGCATTTTTAACGGCTATGTGTTTCAATACTGCCATTCAGGTTCCTTTCGGGATTGTTGGTCTGCTGTCCGGCGGTGGAAAAGCTGCCCGCCATTTTTACGACCTCGTACTTCATTTCGTAAATTTCTGCCATGCACTGGCGGATGGATTTTAGTGTTTCCTCTGTCAGTGCGCCGCCCTGGTTCAGATGGTGTGCGATTTGGTTTAAGTTGCTTCCGGTTTTGCCAAAGCCTGCAATCAGTTTTTTCAGTTCCGGTACATCTGCAACAATTTCATACTTTACCGTTACCTTTCTGCCGGCAAGCTGCCGGCGGGTATATTCTGACAGTGTGAGGTTTGCCTGTTTTGCGGCTTCTGATACGACTTCGTATTCCACATCGGTAAGCCGTAAGTGGAGGTGGTGCGTATGGGTCAGTTCTTTTTCTTTTTTTGGCCTTGCCATAAATGAATGCCTTCCTTTCTTTTCCCGCACCGGTTTTTCCGGTGCGCTGCGACTGTTTTAACAGGAGCCAGAACCTGCATATTCGTCAGAAGATGCAGCCGGGGGTATGGGGAGCGGAATCCCCATCAAGTTTTGCCCGTAAGCAGAAATCCGCGAAGCGGGTTTCTGTGCCACGCGGCGAAACTTGCCCTGTGAGGTTATCCCGTAAAGCGGGATAACTTTTGCGGGGAAAATAACCTCTGCTCTAAAGCCGAATGGACAGTCAGAGTGGAACCTTTCTGGAAAAAAATAAAATCCGGCCTGTTATTTGAAGGTGGTACTGCAGGAGAAAGTGTGGTAGACTGTATATAAAAATCTGCATGGAGGAATTTGGTAAATGCTGAAACTGCCGCAAAAATACACAGAAGATAAAAAGGCGGATGCCCTTATCGCATCGTATTTGAACGGGAATATACTGGAGCTTGTCAGAAATGAGATTGTGAATTATGAAACGGGCAGGGGAAAAGAAGCGCAGGAAGATGATCCCGGTTTCTGCAATGCGGTACGGGATTTTTTTCCAGAGCATTATTCGGCGGCAAAAACGGGGAAGGCATTTCTCGGATTAAAAGCGTTGCTGGAATCCGAATATGAGTTTGTGCCGGAGCTTGTCATGGAGTATGTCATGTATTCTTTGATACAGATGAGGATTGAAGCTGCGGACAGGCTTGGCATGCGCACACAGGAACCGGTTTCATGTCAGAGGGATTATGTGGTGAAAGCCCTGCGTAGGGCATACTCGGATGCGAGGGAATATTCAGATGATGGGGAAGACTTGGTCAGGTTAAGCTGGCAGGAGCAGCTGGAACGGATTGAGGATCTGCATTACTATGAGGATACTTATTTTTGGGATTTTGATTTTATGCTGCTGGATTTCTATACAGAAGATGAACTTTTGGACAATCCGGTTTTGGAATATTTAGGAATTGAAAATATTGGGGATGGCGGTGGGAGGTTTATGCTGCCGCCGGAATGGCTGGAATAATGCCAGTGCAGATGCAGAGGGCAATGGAGGATGATTGGCAGATGGCAAAGAAGAAAAAACGCCCGCAGGGGCATTATTGTAAAATATGCGGTGAGTATAAAGCAAATGAGAAGTTTTCCGGGAAAGGGCATGCCGCCCACATCTGCAAAAGCTGTTCGCGCCTCTCTGCTGCGGAAAAAGCGGAAATGCAGACGATAAACCGGTTAATGGAGCTGCCGTTGCGGCGTTTAGGCCAGAGTGAAAAGAAGTGGCTGGAAAACCGCGTCCATGACAGCCGGCCGGAGGTAGCGGAGCTGGCAAAGGAAATATATCGGGAATGTTTTCCGCATGCGGAGCGCAATGCTATGAAAAAACAGCTTGTGATCAGTGAGCTTGATTTTGAAATCCATACGGAAGTCTATCAGGAATATGGGGATTGGGAGACAGTAAACCAGAAGTTTCATATTGTGAGGAAAGAACGGAAAATTATATTTCTGGATTCAGACAGGGGCGGGCCGGAGCAGGAAACCGCGCTTGACGGCGGCAGTATGGCAAAGCTGCTCCGCTGGATTGTGCATACATTAGAAATATTTATGTGGCCGCAGGATTACGGGTATGTGTCTGCAGATGGCGATCCTTTTATGGAACTGAAGCTGGATATGGGAGAAAATGCTTCTGATGATGATATGGACGATGAAAATTACATAGACGATGCCGGGCTGTTTTGGGAACCGGACAAAGAAGAAGTGGAAAGGGAGCCGGACTGGTGTGTGCGGGTTAAATATTCCAACGGCATAGAGCAGGAGATTCCATGTTATGACGGTGAACTTACAGACAAACCGGAAGAACTGTACTTTTGCCTGCTGGAATATTTTGAGCCGGAGGAAAATTTAGAATGGGATGAATAATGGAAGAACCGCCTTTTGGAAGATTCCATGCTGTGCGGATTTTTGCTGTCGGGAAAATTACAGGCATTGCTGGTATGCAGAGCCATAGTTTAATCTGCATGGAGAATTTTACTTTGCATGCAGATATATTATTGAAAAAAAGAGCATTTTTCAATAATCATAAGAAAATAAAAGCTGGAGGAAAAAGATGTCAGGATATTTAATTAAAGATACAACAAAAGAAGAACGGGAACAGATTGTGACAGATTCGCTTGGAAACATTTCAGCGTCCTGTGACGGATGTATGCCAGGACTGGCAGAGATGTACCAGGAATATATTAATGGGAAGAAGGAAATCCGGGAAATAAACATGATGTTTCAGGCGCGGTATGTGTCGGGGGAAGACGGGCCGGGATATAGGAAAGGAGGCTGTGGGTTCTGTTAAAGAAAAGTGTGTAACTGCAAAACGGCATCTTCTGGGATGCTGTTTTTTGTTCAGAAAGATTGGGACAGGAATGAAGTGGAAAAGAATCTGGCAGGTTAGTCCCTGAGCGTTAAGCCATACCATAAAATTTTTATTTGAGGCGGGTATTTGCATAGAAATTGAAGGACAGCAGATAATGACAGAAAAGAATTTTGAGGTGATATATATGGCAGTCGCACATAAAGGCAGCATTTCTATGGGACTTGTGCTGATTCCTGTTGGAATGTATAAAGCAACCGTAGATAATGACATCCATTTCAACCAGCTCGATAAAGAAAGCAAGGCCCGGATCAGGTATAAAAAATACTGTAGCCACTGCGGGAAAGAGGTAACCAGCAAAGATATCGTCAAAGGATATGAATATGAAAAGGACCGGTACGTGGTCATGACAGATGAGGAGCTGGAAAAGATTAAGACAAAGAAAGACAGGACGATCCATATTATCCAGTTTGCAAAAATGTCGGAAGTAAATATGATTTATTTTGAGAAAGACTACTACGCGGTTCCGGACGCTGGTGCAGAAAAGGCGTTTGAGCTTCTCCGCCAGGCCATGCTGTCCTTAAAAAAGGTTGCGGTGGCAAAAACCGTTATGGGTACAAATGAAAAGCTTCTGGTGCTTTATCCGACTAAAGAGGGAATTATTGTAAAGACTTTATTTTTCCATGATGAAATTGCGGCGGTGCCGAAAACAGTGCCCAGAATGAAGCTGGATGAAAATGAGCTGTCTATGGCGAAGATGCTGATTGAAAATATGACAAAACCATTTGTAGCGGAAAATTACCATGACGAATATCAGGAAAGGCTCAGGCAGGCAATCATGAAAAAGATCGAGGGGCAGGAGATTGTTTCTGCAGACGCGGGCAGCCCGGCAAATGTCATTGACCTGATGGATGCGCTGCGCAAAAGCCTGGAAATGTCTGAAAAGAAGGATAAGCGCAGCCACAAACAGCTTACGGGTACGGCATAATGGAACTGTTTACGGAGCGCGGCGCAAGCCCGATGCTGATTGCACAGCAGATGGAGGCTTTTGACAGCCCGGACTGGATTTATGAACTGAAAATGGATGGTTTCCGCTGCCTTGCCTATATGGACAGGGACAGCGTGGATTTCAGGAACAAGCGGAATATGCAGATGCTTTCGAAATTTCCAGAACTGCGGGAAGCATACCGGAATGCCGGGGACAGGTGCATCCTTGACGGGGAGGTTGTAGTGCTTGTGGACGGCATGCCTGATTTTTACAGGCTGCAGAAACGCACCCTGCTGACGGACAGGTTTAAGATTGAACTGGAATCGAAAAGGTTTCCGGCTTCCTTTGTGGCATTTGACTGTATTTATAAGGGCGGGCAGGAGCTTGTGTGGGAGCCTCTGATGGAAAGGAAACAGATTCTTTCGCAGCTTGTGCGGGAAGATTCAAAAATAGCAGTTTCAAGGTATGTGGAGACAGAAGGCAGGGCTGTTTACCATGCAGCAGATGAAAAAAAGCTGGAGGGCATTGTTGCAAAACGAAAAGAAAGCATTTACCTTATGGGCAAGCGGACGAAAGACTGGGTGAAGTTTAAGCGGATGGCGGATGAGGAATTTATCGTGGCCGGCTATATCAGGAAAGGGGCGCATACATTCAGCCTTGTACTCGCGAAATACAGGGACGGGGAGCTGGCTTATCAGGGGCATGTGACTTCCGGCGTGACAGCAGCGGATATTGCGGGGCTGTCTGATGCTGAAAGATCTCCTTTCCAGGCGCTGCCGCCGGGAAATGGGGACGCTGTGTGGGTGAAGCCGGATCGTGTCTGCGTGGTGGAATATATGCCAAATACGAAGAATGCACTGCGGCAGCCGGTGTTTAAAGGGTATCGGGAAGATGTTTTTCCGATGGATGTTAAGACTGAAAGATGATTTTTAAGAATCTTTTTATACTGCATGTCACTGAAATTTGTAGTCAAAAATGAAACTGTTTAAGATACCGTAACCAAAATATCATTTGTGTCTGTAAATGTTATCGGCGTGCAGTATCATAAATATTGTTCTGTATCAGACGTCTGCTGTCATGCTGTATATGTGGCAGACAGACATACAGACATACAGGGATTATCATGCTGCCGGACTGCCGCCATTATTTAACCCATTAATATATCCTGAGTGAAATCTTTTCATTTATTTGTGCATGCAGGTATCTTATTTTTTCAGCAAAACCATAGCATTTATATTTCACAGTTTCCATATCGCAGAGCAGTTCTGTACGGCTGAGCAGATATTCATAATCATAACATGCCTGGTAAAACAGATATTTTTGTCTGTGGCTGGCTTTTACCAGTTTTCGTTTTGCCAGTCCCATATCAGCAAGCCATTCCAAAGTAACTTTTACATCTTTTGCCTGCCATTTCTCTGGTTCAGGCTCTTTGAGAAGATAATACATATCTGCCATTCTAAAATCGCTGGTCTGTGCTGATACGTGTTCCATTATCGTATATCTGTCAAGGCTGAGTGTGATTTCCATTCGTATCTTTCCTGCTTCCTCATAAAATATTTTTAATTACAATTATTACCGCTGGGTAAAGTTACCTGATGCTGTACAAAGTTATGTATTGGCGGACTGACAGGATGGATGATCGGGAAGTTCTATTTTCCAGATAGAAACCTCGTAAGCTGTCTTCCGGCATGATTCCAGACGCAATGGTAAGATCTGTAATCTGGCGTCCAAGCGGGGTTGTGCGGAACACAGGCGGCCTGCTTATATATCCGTCTAAAAACACAGAATTTTCATCATTGTCCAGGGTATCTAAAAATGCATGGGTACTGGCAGACAGGGACAGGCATAAATGGGACCCGTCCTTGTCGTGGTAGTTGTAGGACGCAAGCCGCCCGGTTATACTTATATTCTGACCGGTATGCCTGCGCATTTTACTGGCAGTTTTTCCGTCTGTTGTGACAGGAATGTAATCTGTATGGCCGCTCAGCCTTTTTACGGCGAGTTCTGACATACAGAGTTTTTTTTCTGGTTTTCCAGGGCATGGGTAGAAATTTCCGGTAATCTGTCCGGAAATAACAGCCAGGTTATTTGCTGTGATATGGTTTGGCATTTGCGTTGCTCCTTCTTTTATGATGAATTGCTGTTATAACATATAAGCTGTCAGATATTTTCAGTATTCTTTTTAGTTAGAGCCGGACGGGTTATAGTTTTTTTCTATTTCTTCTTTTAATTCAGTCAGAAAGCGCTGCAGTTCCTCTTTTGTGTGGATATGGTAATAAGAAGGAGGAAAAGGCAGCCAGCAGCGGCTTCCAAAATACTGCCATTGGAAATCCATATCCTGTAAGTTTATTTGAAATCGAATTTCGTGTATAATATTTTTGCATAATATGGCGCATTTTTTTATGATGGAAAGCTGTAAAATTTTGCTCATAAGCGTGGAACCTGTGTTATTTAAAATCATTTAATATCACTCCTTAAAAATTGACTGTATATTTATGATGTCATGATAAATAGTGCTGGAATATGAATGCTGCTACTGTACTGCTTCCGCCGGTACTCTGATCAGGATGCATTTTGGGAATAGAATATTTTTATCTGTATTCAAGCATTACTAATATAAGTTAATAACTAATATCGGTAATTCAAATATAGACCAATATCAGTTATCATGCAAGCTAAATTTATAAAGGAGTGCTTTTATGATAACATTTGATAACTTATGGAACGTAATGAAGCAGCGGAATATATCACAGTATAAGCTGATTAATGAATACAATGTAAGTCCGTCACAGCTTACAAGGCTGAAAAGAAATGAAAGCGTAAGCACAAACACAATCGACAAATTCTGCCAGATACTTGACTGTGACATATCGGATATTATGGAATACAGGAAATAGTTAAGTATTTCCGGCTGGTTTGCCATGCGGGTGCAGATAGTGGCTGCAGCTTTAAGAAGGACCATAATGCTGCAGCGATGTGCGGCAAATAAAATACAGCTTTTTATTCCGCATATAAAAGGCATTTGCTATTTGTCATTTTCACTATCTGTAACGGCAGTAACTTCGCCATATTCTATCTTTACGCCGCTTTCTAAAAATTCCTCCCATGTCTGGTACATTACATCAGGATTTGAATTGTTTTCCAGTGTTGCTGCAGACATTAGTTTAGGCAGCGTTTTGGCAGTGATAAAATAAATAACGAAAACAGCAGCTAATAATTTGATTATTTTTTTCATGATGATGTCTCCTTATCTTTTTATTTATTTTTTTGAAATGCTTATTATTTCATCTGTAAATCGTTTATCTTCAATGCTGGTGCATTTCATATGATATCTGTCTATATTTTTTTTATGATATTCTTAATTTCAGCCAGAAATTCTGGGGTTAGTTCTCCACTTTCATTATTCATACTATCTCCTTTTTGCAAACGACTATATTAATAATATATTATACCTTATATCTAAGGTATATGCAATATCTGATTTTATAGATAGAATAAATTCGGTGATGAAAATAATATGATAAGTTATGAGCCATTTTGGCATACATTAGAAGACAGGCAGATGACAACCTATACCCTTATAACTAAATACGGCATCAGCAAAGGTACGATACACCGTATGAAGCATAATTTTTGTCTTTCAACACGAACTATTGATGATTTATGCAAGATTGTTAAGTGCAATGTTCAGGATGTAATGGTATTTATTGACGAAGACAGTTTGAATTGCGATGTACTCTGCTAAAAAAGGCTCAACATATTATTCTTCATTTGTTTTTTCTTATTATTTCATAAATATAATTCTGCAATTATGTGTTTATTCCCACTGGATAAAGAAAAACTAACATTATATTTTCTATAGTTACTTATGAAATTTTTTGTTTTTTTATACCTTATTTTTAAGGTATATGCAATATAACCTTTCAATTCTAAAATAATAGTTGTAAAGGTGGTGAAAAAGAAATTGATAAGCTATGATCCATTTTGGGACACTTTGAAAGATAAAAAAATAACTACGTATGCCCTCATAACAAAGCATGGTATCAGCAAAGGCACGATACATCGCATGAGGCATAATTTTAGCTTATCAACAAGAACCATTAATGATTTATGTAAGATAATAAAGTGTAATGTACAGGACATAATGACGTATATTGATGAAGACAGCCCGGAGTCCACCTGATAACTGGTGGTTTTGGGCTGTTTTTCCGTAAAAGCTGGATTTCATTTTATACACGAGCGATCACTAAAATTTACCAAATAACATCAACTCACTAGTGTTGATATTCTGAATCATATGGTAAACTTTACCACTGTGAGTATAGGTCCGGGAGTTCTTCCGGATTTCTTCTATCATACAGTAATATATACTTGCAGATACCGAATTTACCGGGATGGGATGCCTATAGTTTATTTTTGGCGTCTGGAGGCGTTCAGTCTGTCAATAAAACCAGTCAGCAGCATCAGGTCTTCCTCAGACATGGAGTAAATAGAATCAATGGCTTTCTGCTGGAGAAGGGTGGTAGCTTTCTCCTCGTTAAAAAATTCCATTGGAGTTATATTCAGATATTCGCAGATATAAAGGAATTCCCCCATAGATGGGAGTGATCTGCCGGATGTGATGCTGCGTATATAACTGGTGCTGTGGCCAAGATCCAGGCTCATTTTACGTTCGGATACCTGTTTTTCCTCCCGAAGCCGGGAAAGGCGGTCCCGGATAAACTTTTCATCCATAAATATTTTACCTCCTTATATTGGTAATTTTAATTCACGTATTATCCAAAAACAGGCGATTTAATCGCCTGTTTTTATTGCACCAGGCGATTAAATCGCTTATAATATATAAAAACAGGTGATAAAAATTTCAATAGTAAAGGATGAGTTTATGAATTTAGAAAAGATATACAGTAAAATTGCAAAAGACCACGGCGTGAGCGCCGGAGAAGTCAGGCAGGCGATTCAGGATGCCATTACAGATGCATATACAAATCCGTCAAATAACACCGGTAATGTAAAAGCATGCCAGAAACGCATTCCCTGCAAAGGCAGGATACCAACGCCAGAAGAATTAATCACATATTTGTCTGGCGAGCTGGCGGGAAGGTGAAGGGGCTGCCTTATAATTCTGTTGTTTTCATAACAGGATTTATCAAAATGTGGGGCTATAAATGAAATAGCATGTAAATTTGATAAAAAATCTTTTGATAATGTGTCAGGCGACACTATCCGTCAAAATAATTTATTACATATGGAGTATAATTAGGGAATAAATGAATATTCCGAAGTATTCTGTCAGAAGATTATATATAAGGCAGAAAATGGTTTTAATTTTAGAAGCAGTATATATTCAGCAGCCCGGCTGCTGACGAGCCATGTTATTTATGCTGTTATAGGATGATAACGGCATTATGGATGATGGAAATATATATTGTACAAATAAAATAGGGGATGTACCCTGGGCCGGACAGTTATTTAGACTGTCCGGTCTTTTTTTGTGTCGAAATAACCTGATATTTGCGGTCTGCTTCTTTGTCTTTTTATTCATTTTATTAATGCTCCGGTGCCGTTCGCCTCCATTTGGATTTGAAAACCAGGCTTTTCAAATTTCAAATGGAGGAAATTTTATGTCAGAAAAAATATTTTATATTAAAGTGGGCGGCAGGAAAATTGCTGTCAGCGAGGAAGTGTATCTGGAATACCGGCATTCTTTAGACAGGGAAAAGTATTTTATGAAAGATCTGAAACAGGGACGTGTCATAGTAGACCAGGAAAACATGACTGTAACATATATACCGGGCCGGGAGATTTCTTATGAAAGCCTTTTAGAAGCAGACTGGGATTTCCCTTCTGCAGACAGGCCGGCAGAAGATCTGCTGATCAGGGCACAGCTTATGGAAAAACTGGAAGAAGCGCTGCATATTCTGTCCGATGAGGAAATGGAGCTGATCCAGGAGCTTTTCTATCTTGAACGGACGGAACGTGAGGCAGCAAAGCTGTTCCGTGTATCACAGAATACGGTCCATTACAGGAAAAATAAGGTACTGGAAAAGCTGAAAGGGGCATTGAAAAAATTTTTTTAAAAAAATTTTCAATTTTTATCTATCAAAACGCAGTTTCATTCCCTTACCTTATAGGAGGATCTTTTTATGTGTACCTTGACAAATAATGGGACAGCCCCGTTCATAAAGCATGTATCCAAGTTTTCCCCTCCGGGCAGAGCCGTATCAAGCGGCAAGCGGCCCAGGCATGGGCGCGATGACTGCCTGCGGGGCAGGCGGCGGGACTGTATCCTGCCGCGCCCCGTCAATCTGACTGAATCAAAGGCACGAGCGGCAACCCAAAGGGCCTGTACCCCGGCGCTGGCAACGCCGGAACCGCCATGACCAGCCAGAGGGGAACCATACAGTTTCCCGTACCGCAGGGTCAAAGGGGGATGCTGTGGGCATGGCCTGGGCAGTTCTGCTGCTGCCGCCACCTGTCTTGCGGCGTCATGGCGCTTATATGCCGTAAGCGGCTTGGAAGTTTAATTTTTATGAACAAAAGCGGAAATCCGCGTCTTATGGTGCGGCCTGGATGTATAGGACAATCAGATATAAGAATATGCTTAATAGAAAAGAGGGAGAGGATGCGCACTATGAGGAATAACACGGGGATATCCGCTGAAAAACTGGAGGAGATGGCATCTGTAGATGTGCGGACAGTGGACATATCTACGCTTACGGATCTTAGGGGCATTAAGATTGATACAAAGGCCCCGGTCAGTAAAAAGCTTGAGGCATTTGCAGCACAGACAGGCAATGTTTATGTGAACCGCATTGGTGATTATGTTGTAAAGGTTCGATACCAGAAAACTGGTCTGACAATTGATGAAAAAATGGAAGAATATATTCGCAGGCTGTCGGAGGTTTATATATAAAATAAATGTAAAAAATATAAATCCAGCATTGTAAAAACAGGAAAGTTATGTTAATTTAAAGTCAGGGCTAGTATCAGTATGCACCTGGCTTTACGGATGCTTTTGCAAACTAATAAAAAGCCGGGAGTGATACATATATGAACGATAAGACATTTTATGCAGCCATGTATCTGCGTCTTTCCAGGGATGATGAGGAAAAGCAGGCAGGCACAAGGGCGGAGAGTGGGAGTATTGCGAGCCAGAGGGAGCTGGTGCGTTCCTTTATCAACGGGCAGCCGGACATGGAGTTGTATGACAGCTACGTGGACGATGGCTGGAGCGGCGGGAATTTTGATCGCCCAGAGTTTAAAAGAATGATGGAAGACGTGGAAGCGGGCAGGGTAAACTGCGTGGTTGTAAAAGACCTGTCCCGCTTTGGACGTGATTATATTGAGGCCGGGCGGTATATACAAAAAACCTTCCCGGCTCTTGGTGTCCGCTTTATTGCGCTGACGGATCATTATGACAGCTTTCTGGCAGGAACCGGGGAAAGCTCCATTGTGCTGCCCGTGAAAAATTTTATCAATGATTCTTACTGTAGGGACATTTCCACAAAGGTCAGGGCCGGGCTGGAAGCGAAGCGGAGAAACGGGGAATGCACAGCGCCGTTTGCAGTATACGGGTATAAGAAAGATGAAAATAACAAAAACAGGCTGGCTGTGGATGAATATGCGGCTGGAATTGTAAAGCAGATTTTTGAGTGGAAGATCCAGGGCATGGCAGTGTCCGCTATCGCAGACCGGTTAAATGAGATGGGGGTCCTTTCACCAAAGGAATATAAAAAATCCAAAGGTGTCAGGTATAACGGAGGGTTTGCCGGCGCAGGATATTCCCGGTGGGGGAGCGTTTCCGTAAAGCGCATCCTGACGAATGAGATGTACATTGGTCATCTGGTGCAGGGGAAAACTGGAAAAGTAAATTACAAGGTAAAAAAGATTGTAGAAAAACCGCAGGCAGAATGGGTGCGTGTGGAAAATACGCATGAGCCGGTCATACCAGAAGATGATTTCCGGATTGTGCAGGAACTGTTAAAAACAGATTCCAGGAAAAGCCCGCAGACAGGGTGTTCCGGGATGTTTGCCGGACTGCTGTTCTGTGGGGACTGCGGGGAGCAGATGATCCGGCGGGTGGTTCGGTATAAAGGAAAGCAGAAAGTTTATTATATCTGCTCCACAAAAAATCGCGGGGATGGGTGCAGCCGCCACAGCATAGAGGAAGACATTTTAAAGATGCTGGTGGAAAATACTGTGCAGCGCCATGCAAATGCATTTCTTGAGGAAAAGAGGCTTTTTGACACTGCAAAGGGGAAGGAAATGGACTTTGCGGCTGTATCTGGCAGCGACAGGGAAATGCAGCGGCTGAAACAGGAACAGGATAAATATTATGCGCTCTGTGCAGGACTTTATGAAGACCTGCGTCTGGGCGTAGTCTCGAAAGATGAGTTTGAACGGCTCCATGCGGGGTTCCAGCAGAAAGCCGGGGAACTGGAAAAAGCGCGGGAGAAGCAGGAGAAGCTGGTCCGGGATATGTTTCAAAAAGGCGTGCTTTCTGCTGGGCGGCTGAAAGCCTTTCAGAACTGCGCGGAGCTGAAGGAGATTGACCGCCATACCATAAGCAGCCTTGTGAAACGTATTTATGTATATGAAGGCAGGCGGATTGAGATTGAGTTCTATTTTATGGACCAGTATGGCGTTATGCTCGGATTGAATGGCAGGCAGGAACAGCCGGGCAAAAGTTCGGGAAGGGGTGCATGAAATGGGGAGGGTTTCTAAAAGGAAAGCATCCAGAAAGGCAGGGCTTGAGGCTGCGGCTGGAAAAAAGAATGGGAAAAATTACAGGGCAGGTATTTATGCACGTCTGTCTTCCGATGCGGATGAAGACAAAAATGAATCGCTCGATGTACAGATCAGCATTGCAAAAAATTTTGTGGAGGAATTTAACCGGAAACAGGATGGCCGGATTGAGGTCGTGGAATGCTATAGTGACCTTGGAAAGACAGGTTGCAATTTTAATCGCAACGGATTCCTGCGCATGATGCAGGATATACGGCTTGGGGATATTGACTGTGTGATAGTAAAGGATTTGTCCAGGTTTGGCAGGAACTATCTTGAGGCGGGCAATTACATTGAAAAGATATTTCCATTTTTAGGTGTACGGTTCATTGCAGTTTCAGATGGCCTGGACACTGGGGAAAGAGGCAGCGGGACAGACCAGCTTGCATCAGAAATAAAAAATCTTGTTAATGATATGTATGCAAAAGATTTTTCTGTTAAGGCAAAAACCTGGCTGCAACAGAAACGCCAGACAGGCTCTTATGTGGGCGGGCCGCCGCCGTATGGCTATACTGCCGCATGGGACAGGAAAATCCGGAAACTTGTGCCGGATGGAAATACGGCAGAAATTGTAAGGTTTATATACAATTCATTTGTAGAAAAGGAAAGTTATACAGCAGTAGCAGATGAACTGAACCGGAGAAGGGTGAATCCACCGGCCATATATAAAAATACCGGCCAGGCATACTGTCCGGCGGATGCGCAGTATAAGAGATGGGATAAGGGTGCCATAGAGCGTATCGTAAGCAGCAGTACTTATGCAGGAATGCTGGTACAGGGGAAAACGTCTAAAACTGCAAGGGACGAAAAGAACCGTGTGCATAAACCGGAAGAAGACTGGGTTATTAAGAAGGATACACATGAGGCGCTGGTCAGTGCGGAACTATTTGAAAAGGCGCAGGAAATATGTGCAGAGATCAGGAGACGTTCGGCATCCCATAAACATCCTGCGCAGGGGCTTCCGATTGGCGAGAATATTTTTGACCCCGTCCTGTACTGCGGAGTCTGCGGAAGGAAGATGACCAGGAGCAGCCCGGTAAAAGAATATGCGGATGGCACAAGGGAAAGGAAGGAATGGTATTTCTGTCTGGACAGCGGGCAGAAAAAGAATGAATCATGCCCGCAGACAAACCGTATTTCCAGAATGGAATTGTCAGAAATCCTGTTATCTGTATTATACACAGAGTTTTCTGTTTACCTTGAGAAGCCGGGGCATTTTTTGGAAACAGCAAGAGAACAGCTCAGGGAAGCCGGGGACCGGATTGGACGGGAAGTAAAATCTGTCCATGCAGCAGCCGGACGGCTGGCGGAGCAGGAATCTACAATGTATGCGGATTACAGGGCAGGTAAAATCAGGCAGGAGGAATATGCAGGGTGCAGAATAAAGAATGAAGAACGGCGGCAGGAACTGGAGAGGCAGGAAGAAAAATTAAAAGAACAGCTGAAAACACTGGAAACAGTGAAGAACAGGCATTTGAAAGCCGTCCGTTCCCTGATGATGCTGAAAAGCAGCGGCGAGATTACAGCAGAACTGGTCAGTACGTTAGTGGAAAAAATATACGTGTATCCAGGAAAACGGGTTGAAATACAGTTTCGGTATACAAATGATATGCTGGAAGGGGTGGTCTGAATGGATGTTGTAGCAGTGTACTTAAGACTTTCCGTGGAAGATAAAAACAACAGCGGGAATGGAACAGCGGAGGATGGAAGCCTTGCCGGAAGGAAATATGCCCAGGAGAAAGGCAGGGCAAATGAAAGCAACAGCATATTAAACCAAAGGCTGATGATTCACAGCTACATAGAACAGGATGCGGAACTGAAAAAATATTGCAGAGAGGAATACTGTGATGACGGTTGGTCTGGCTCCAGCATGGACAGGCCGGGAATGAACCGTCTGCTGGATGAAGTGAAAAAAAATCATGTGCAGTGCATCGTTGTAAAGGATCTTTCCCGTTTCTCAAGGGATTATATTGAACTGGGCACATACCTGAACCAGATTTTTCCATTTATGGATGTACGGTTTATCGCAGTTGCGGATCATTATGACAGCAGGGAGCACAAAGACAGTACGATAGGGCTTGACACAGCATTTAAGACACTGCTCAATGACCTTTACAGCAAGGATATATCTGTTAAGGTAAAAGCATCCCTCGGAAACAAGTATGCAGCCGGGGAGTATGCTTTTGGGCAGGTGCCGTTTGGATACGAAAAAAGTGCAGACAAAAAGAATCGAGTTGTTGTAAATGAAAAGGAATCAGCAGTGGTGAAAAAGATTTTTGCACTTGCATGCAGTGGAAAATCCAGTACGGAAATCGCAAGGTTCCTGTATGAAAACGGTATACCGACAGCGAAACAGATGAGGGGCATAGGAATGCCGGGGGACGGCACATGGAGCAGCAGCCGTGTGCGCAGCATTCTGAAAAACCGTTTTTACATTGGGGAAATGAGTTATGGAAAGACTGTCCAGGAACATGCAGGGAGCAGAAAAAAAAGCCGGACTGCTGAAAAAGACTGGAAAGTGATACCCGGACATCATGAACCTCTGGTTACAGTGGAGGAGTTTGAGAAGGCTGTTTGCACTGCCAGTGCGCATTCCACGAAACAGAAACGGGAAAGGCATCCGCTTGTAGGAAGGCTTACTTGTGGCGGCTGCGGTTATGCTATGGTATATAAGCCATCCCGTTCCGGCAATAAATATCGGAGGTTTGAATGCAGCCGGCATTCCATACTAAAAATACCGGAATGCTGCACTTACTTCAGAGCGGATATAATGGAAGAAACGGTGCTTTCTATGTTAAGTAAAGAGCTGATGCTGCGCGGGGAGGCGGCAAAGCAGGCAGAAAGTCTTGCACAGTTACAGAAATCTGAAATGAGAGTCATCAAGGATAAAATAAGCAGCATGTGCATGGAAAAGAAACAGGCAGAAAATTCCAAGAGCATATTATATGAGAGATACGCACTCGGAGAAATGACGCAGGAGGAATATCGGAAACGGGCAGATGAAGCGGCAGATAAAGCGGAAGCGTTGTCAGGCCAGATGAAAGCCTGCATGGAAGATATCAGCCGGCTGTCGGCAGAACAGGAAAAGCTGCAGGCAGACATGCGCCAAGTAATGCGCTTTTCACATATGGAAAGCCTTACACGGGAATTGGTGGATACATTTATCCAAAAGATATATGTTTATAAGGATAAACGGGTGGAGATTGTATGGAATTTTAAGGAGAATGGAGTATGAATACGACAAGGGTATATCTGGACACATCGGTAATCAGTTATCTAGACCAGGAGGATGCACCGGAAAAGATGAGCGTAACGAAGGATGTGTGGGAGCTTTTCAAAAAGGGACGGTATGAGATCTATATTTCTGATATTGTCGTATACGAGATCAATAAATGCAGCATGGAAAAACGTGAAATTTTATTGGATTATCTGGACCAGATAGAATATAATATAATTGAGACGGATGAAAATACTGTAAAACTTGCAGAAAAATTCATTGACTTTGGAGTTTTGAAAAGGAAAAGTTATGATGACTGCAGGCATATAGCAGCGGCAGTTCTTTCGGGATGTGACATGATTGTCTCATGGAATTTTAAACATCTCGTAAATGTAAAAACAATCGAGGGCGTAAAAGCTGTTACAGCATATGAAGGCTATCAGGACTTGATGATATATCCGCCGTCAGCTTTACTGTGAGAGGAGGGATGGTTATGGCAGACATAGTAAAAGGGCCTCAGATTAGCGAGCGTTTTGATCTTGACGATATCAGGAAGATACGGACATATAATGCGGCCAGGTATGAAAATATGACACCTGCGGAAATTGTGGCAGATACTAAGGCGGGGGCAGCAGAGCTGATTGAGATAATGAGAAAAAGAAAGCTTGCAAAGGTTTAAAAAGATAGAGCAGGAAATATTGTAAGAAATTAAGGAAAAAGACATTTGCTGACAGGGGTGAATGTCTTTTTGTTTAATGATAAGTATGAAATAACATTAGGACTGGTAACTAAAAGAAATTTCTTATTGGGAAAGAGCATTATCAAAACTGATTTCGGATACATGAAAGGATTTGCTAAATTCTTGTTATGGACTGGATTGCTAATATTGCAGTGAGCAACAAACAAGGGGATATTTCTGGTTTCCTTTTCATAAAACTGTCAAAGACGGGGATAGAAATAATGATAAGCAGTACTGTTTTGTTAAAATATGTCTTAGAAAAATCAAAGAATAAAGTAAAATACACTGTGAAAAAGGGGGAGTTTGTAGTAATATGTAAAATATAGTTTAAGATTATACGTATGCAGGAGAGATTAAGATGCTGAGAAAACTTTCGCTTAATAAAACTCAGAATTATGAAAAACACATTGCGGTTGAGCAGATTGCAAAAATGTTAGTGGATTATGTCCGAGGAATCGAGTGTTCTGTGGAAATAGGAGCTGAACAGGGGAATATTTCTGCATGGGATGATTTCGTGATAACAAATAACGATTTAAGCAGTATTTATATTCAGGTCAAGCGGCAGACAACATCATTTGGAACCCAAAAGGATGAAATAATCAGGAATTATGATAAATCGGGAAAACTGAGAGAATTGTCGCCATTTGATGAAACATTAAAATCTCTTGCAGAGGCAGTTAGCGGAGATGGACATGAAAAGGATCATTTCTGGATCTGTCTGCCAGAGGATACCAGCATATATATAAAAAGAAATCTGACAGTAAGAGAATTTCGAGTTGTTTTGGAGGACGTTAGAGAAGTAACTCGCGGGGTTGATTTACAGAATCTGGCTTCAGTAAAACCAAAGACGAAAGATGTTTTTAGCTGGCTTACTACATGGTGTGGTTTTAAGGATTGGGATCATGTAGTGAAGGGGCTGAAATTATTAGAAATAAGATCATTTGGTTTTGAGCAGGATATGGAGAGCAGAGCAAAAGACACTCTTAAGGCGGTTTTTAGTATTTCTGATATTGGCATAGTTTATAATTATATTTGGAAGTATATTGATTCAAATTCAACATATGCAGGCGCTTTTAGACCCAGAGGATTATTAGGCGAGCTGCAAAAGTATTTGAGTCCGGGTATTGAAAGATGGACAATGTTTAAAACGGATGGTTGTTCTTGGGTGATATTCGGGATAAATGATTTGGAACAGAATATTATAGAAGAAAATCTGCCGGTAGAAAGGGCATCAGAGATAGCAGCTGCATTTTGGGGCAGGGAGCATATGTATAGGCATAATTTAAAGATTGTTGGAGAATATTCTAAGAAATGTAAGGTGACACAATGCTTAATGCGGCTGTCTATGCATTTAGAAAACTCGGAAAGCACATCAAGTACAGACAGGAAACTGTGGCTGAGTGACCTTCAGAATGCTGTTGGAGGAACATTAGGAATTGGCGAGAATGATTTTGAAAGTGTATACATAAGTGAGTCACATGATGAATTTTATGGTGATTCACATCGGTTAGTATTAAAGAGGCTAGGTGAAAAAGAAGATTATGCAGCAGAGTTGAATAATGAACTTCATTTGATCATATTGGGGAAAATCAGTAAAAGAATAAGATCGAAATTAGAAAGGATGGAACCGGGTGAGTTAAGGGATTGTCTTGAGGATTGTTGGGAAAAATGGAATATAAAGCTTAAAAATGATGAGTTAGTTAGAAAAAGTTTTTTTACTAGTATTTTATACTCTAGATGTGAAGGCGAATCAATATTGGGTGAACTCAGGGTAGGATGCAAAACAATTGATTTAATGAAGGATGCAATATTTCTTACTATGGTAGTTTCAGTTGTGTTTAGTGAAAATGGTGAGTATGACTGGTCATGCGTGAACAAGACTTTGCGGATGAGAACCATTGGTTTAAAATACTGGAGTGGTTCAGCGGATTCATCAAAAGATATTATAGAAATTGGTGATGATAAGGAAATAGCGAAATTACTTTCATGGGAAAAAGAAGAAGTACTTGTACTATCAGGTACAGATGAGTCAGTCTGTGATTTACTTGGTACAGACATGGCAGACAATTCTTTGCATAATGGATTATTGTCCGACCGCAGACAGCCGCATATGGTGGTTTCATTAGATCCTAAATTGAAAAGATTAATAAAGAGTGGAAATATCAAAGAAATCAAAAATTATCTTCAGCGTCAAATTGTTAAATATAAAGAAATGGCGGATAAAACTATAAAGCAAATAATAGGATGAGAGAAATGTTTGAATAATGAATATTATAAATGCTACCGGATGGAGCAGAGTATTTTGGAAGGAGATCAAGATGAAATTTGAGGGTAAAGATCAGATTGCTAGTCTCATTTTAAATGTTACACAAAAAAAATATGAAATTATTACAGATGAAAAATATTTCGATGATATTGTTTCTGATAGCATATTCGTTCTGCAGATAAAAAGAAAAAATTCTCAAAGTAAAACAATTAAAACATTATTATTTGCAGATTTATCAGAAATAGGCATTCATAAAGATTGGAAAAAAGATCTAAAGGATATTATGCTTTCAGTAGCAATGGTTAAAGAGGCTTTGTTTGATACTGAAAATATAGATTTATATTTGTTCATGGCTCTGCCAGATGAAATTGGTCGAGAAGAATGTGTCAGAATAGAAGCTACAGAACAGTTATGCCGAAAATATGTACTGATGCCGGATGAAAAACTTTCAGATTTCTTTGAAAGGACATTTCTTTATCAGGTAGCTTCAGAAAAAAGTGCTATTCATGGACTGGAACCAGTTTATAATGCTCTAAGCAAGACAGGGATGGTTTATAACTGGATGTCTCAAGATATACAAAAAGAATGGAGAATGCTCTTTCTGGAATATTCAGGTATGGAATTAGTTGAAAAGCTAATTGGACGGGATGTGAATTAGAAATTTGTAGCAGGAGAATGGAGAAGATGGTTCAATTAAATAAAATTGAGATAAGCGGCGCAAGAAGGCTGGGGAATAATGTTTTGATAGAATTTGGTGAAGGAGCTACTATTTTAGCAGCGCCTAACGGTACTGGAAAGACTACAATATTTGAAGCTATAGAATTAGCAATTACGAATTCAATACAAAGGTTGAAAAATGAAATGGGAGCCTTTGTCAGTAGCAATTCCGGCAGCATGTCTGTATATTTGGAATTTAATGATAATCAATATACAAAAGTAATACTGGATAAGTATGGAAATAAAACGAGGGAGGGTGATTTATTACAAATATTAAAAGTACGGCCAGATGTATCTATTCCGTATTTATATAAAATGACACACTTTTTTGAACAGAACAGTAAAAACTGGTTTGTAAGCATTGAAGAGACTGAGGCTGGAAAATTATTGGGCTACCTCCCCATTAGTAGGGATGTTCAGAATATTTTACTAAAAAAAACAGGTTTGCTAAGAGCTTTTACAAGTGTACAAAAAGCTTTAGATTCGGAATTAAAATTGATAAAACAAACGCTACAGTTGTTTGAACAAGATATGAACAAAATAGAAAAAAGAGAATATTATATGACAAAAGATGAGTTTGAAAAAACAGTAAATAAGGTAAAATTACTGGTTCAAAGATATAATATTGAAATGATAAATGTTGATAACGATCAGCTTGATAAACTATTTGTTAGCTTAGAATTAGTAAAAAGTAATATTACAGAAAAAAAGGACATAAATCAGTCTGTTTTGAGTAAGCTAGCAGCCTTTGAGAACAGAATAGATTTATATCTGGATAATCAGCAGCTGTTAAAAGATAAAAATGAAATTATAGATTTATATAAAAAGCAGAAAAATGATAAAGAAAAAGAGATGCAGGATTATTCGACAGCTTACAATGAAGTGAACTTAAAAATAAAAGCAGAAGAAGAAATAAAAGAGAAAGCAGAACGGATTCTTTCGCAATTTAGTAAATTTGAAATAAAAGAGAAAAATATAAAAGAGAAAAAAGAAGATTTGAAAAAATGCCAATCCGATTTAGATAAAATTTCTCAAGAGATAAAGAAAAAAGAAGAGGAAGTTGAAATATATCGTAAAAAACAAGATAAGCAGGAAATCCTTAACAGTATGATAAAAGCTAAGAAAAAAAATCTTTTTGATTTAGACAAAAAAATCAAGAAAATGAAAGAGTGGAAAAATAAAAAATCGGAAATGGACAGGAATATTGAAGAATTAAATGCTCTTGAAAATAAAATAGCCAATATGAAAGCTAGAAAAGAAAAAATAATGTTGATATTGCAGGAAAATAAGAAGGAATATCAAAACAAACAAGAATATTTATTGATTCTTAAAAAGAGTGAAGAGGAGACTTTAAATGCATTATTTGTTCTCAAGAAAATTATAGGACCAGATACGAAGGTGTGTCCTGTATGTCAGGCAGTATACGGATCAGGTATATTAGAGAAAAAGATATCGAAATCTCTGGAATATATAAATCCGCTATTAATTAAGGCTGATAAGGAAGAAAAAGAAGCAAGCCTGCTTGTGATTGAAAATGAGAAAATAATATCACAGTTGAACACAGAATTGGCAAAATTTAGTGAAATGCATAAGGATTTAATGTGGAAAATGACTGATCTTACTGATTCTATCGCTGCTTTAAGAAAAGAATTATTGATAGAAGATAAAGAAGCTGATGCAGAGCAGAAGAGGATAGAATACGAAATTGTCACACTTCAGGAACAAATTACAGATTTGAGGTCACAGGCAGAGTTATTGCCATGTGGAATTGAGGATGAGTTACATATGTTGGAAGAAGTAAAACGTAAAAATGAGCGGGAAGCAGCCAAATTAAAGAAACAGACAGAAGATATTAAAAGTGAAATTGAAAATGACGAAATTGATATTGAGATACTAAAAAACAGGTTAAAAAATGAAAATAGGGAAGAACAGTTGTCTCAAAAGGAAAAATGTGTAATTGTTATAGAACAATATGGTCAGGCAAAAGTAAAATGGGAGAAAGAATGTGCCAGACTGCGTGATGAATTAAAAAAACTGGAGGATAACATTATTACAGAAGAGGATTTAATAGCTATGGTCAGCACTTCCCAGTCGAATGTTATAAGTGAATGGAAGTGGTTCGACATTTGTGATGTACCAGATAAAGAAGCAGCAAGGACTAAATCAGATGAACTGAAAGAGCAAGGACTGCAGTTAGAGGAGGATTTACAATCTTTTTATACTTTAAAAAAGAAGCTGTCAGTTTGGAAACTAAGCCAGGAGCGGGAAGAGATAGAACTGAGATTAAAGGAGAAAGCAGGTGATAAGAGTATAAAAGAATATTATCAAGATTTATGCAAGCAAATAGCAGAAAAGGAAAGCTGCTTACGGGATATAGATATGAAGAGAAAAGCAGCAGAATTTTTTCTGGATGAAATCGCAGCTGAATCTGAAAAAATTCAATCTCAGATACTTCAGATCAATCATACATGGAAAAAAATTTTGAAGCGAATAGTTGTAAATCCGCTTATTGCGGATGCGCCATTATTAGAAAATAAGAATGCTTATAATAAATCTGTCGCTTCAACGAAAGCACTCATACATGATAAAAGAATTAACATGGCTGAGATAGCAAGCGAGGGGCAAATTGCAGATCTGCAGCTGTCTTTTATATTGGCTATGGCAAATAAGTATAGCTGGACACCTTGGAAAGCTCTTTTATTAGACGATCCTATGCAGCATCATGATTTAGTGCATGCATCATCTGTAGTTGATGTTTTGAGAGATTATATTGCAGATTATGGCTATCAGGTAATGTTGAGTACACATGATCTTATGCAGGCAGATTATTATGCAAGAAAATTCAAAAATGATGGGATTAAGTATAAAATATATCAGTTGGTTCCTGAGAAGGGAGGGGTTTCGGCAGAAAGAGTTCAGTAAAGCAAGTCACTGTACAGTGAACTAGTATAACCCGCTTCAAATAAGCACACATATGGCTGGCCTAAATTTTCGAGCGCACATGGCAAAAATCCTCAATGTACCCCGGTACACCTCCGGTTTTTGCCATGCACGCTCGAGAATTTATTCTTAGATAAACATATGTTTATCTATAATTCCACATAATTTTTCGACTTACGTAGGAATCCGCTTAAATACTGGGTTTTCAATACATGATGTACGTCCAATAGATTCTACTTACACCATATGTTTTCTACCTATGTAATTTCTGGAATCCAGTATTTACAAGTGTTTTGATATGAAAAAATATGTAAGTAGAATTTGTGTGCGGAACTATAGCTTATTTAAAGTGGGTTATACTAGACAAAGAAAGTGGAATATAACGAAGATTTCATTTCCATTTAATAAAGCAAATTGGAAAAGTTGCTATTGAGATATGAGAGGTTTTATATTAAAGGAAAGGTGGTGTCTGTATGCTTTCATAACAGGAACAGGTGGCTCATAAAGCCAGTAATTTATGAAAAACCTTGCGTTTTGCCTGTATAAATTTCTTCACAATAAATACTTTTGTTTAGAGCATGTATTTATTGTAAAGATTTATGTTGCCTTAATAAATGGTGATTCACGATTTGAAATACGATAATAGGGGTGGGAATGACACTTTTAAGGAACAAATGTTTGTGACAATAATTTACCATCATTTTTCACTGACTTAGCACTAATTTACCATAATCCCAACGAAGTTATGCGGCTTACAGCGATTTTCACTGAAAAAAAGTTAAAATTTTTTGTGACAATAACTTGACATAATCGGGATGGGGACAGTTGGATTTGTATAAGACGTTTGAGAATTTTAGGAATGTATGATTATTGAAAAATGCTCTTTATTAATAATATGTAAATGTTAGCAAGGTTGTGAATCAGCGGGATGCCTGTAAAAGCAAGGTGTTCTGCTGATTTTGTTATTTTACAGAGTATATTTTAGAATCATTAGACGGTTTTATGTATTGTCTTATAATTGAATTTTCCATATGATATACTGGGTTTTGAAAAAAAGCTATGATGACGGCAGGCATATAGCGGTGGCAGTCCTTGCGGGATGTGATATGATCGTCTCATGGAATTTTAAGCATATCGTAAATGTAAAGACAATCCAGGGAGTAGAAGCTGTTATGACATATGAGGGGGATAATGACCTGATGATCTATCCGCCGTCAGCTTTATTGGAAGAGGAGGAATGATTATGGCAGTTGTGATAGAAGAACCTGAGATCAGTGAACGATTTGATCAGGATGATATCAGGAAGATACGGGAATATAATGCGGTGAGGTATGAGGGAATGACACCAGCAGAGATTGTGGCTGATACAAAAGCAGGGGCAGCAGGCCTGCTCGAAATAATGAGAAAGCGGAAAATGGCAAAGATTTAAAAAGTTAATAAATTATGGAATAGTATAAAAAACGATTAAGGAAAAGACATTTACTGGAAGTGGTGAATGTCTTTTTTCATGCAGAGTATAAATTTTTTGCGTGTTATATGTATACAAATAGTTAGATGAAATATTTTGTTGTATTATGCATGGATAAAACCAAATATTTTATAAATTTATATTGAGGTAGTAAAAGGAAACTAAATGTGGTATTATTATAAGAAAAATATGACGTGAGGCAGTTAAATGGAATTGGTATTTATATATATAGTCGGTTTAGCTAATGATTTTATCAGGAATCAGGGATTTAATTTTTCTTCTAATTATAATTTTTATGTATCATTTTGTAATGAAAGGTATGAGCTGAGACAAAAAGAATGCAGAAATATTTTGCCGAAGAATTTTTTTGACAGCAGTTCTTGCATAACAAATATAACGGCGATTGTTGGAGAAAACGGCTCAGGAAAAACGACACTGCTTAATAAACTGGCAAAGGATAATTTAGGAGTCAGAAAGATTAAGTGTGAACCGGAATATGAGATTTACTATGAAGAAAAATATAAAAAAGATATGTATATTGCCGTGTACATAGAGAATGGCGAATTAATATGTTATCGAAATATAGATAGATTTGCCAATTTTACTGGTGTTAAAGATATATACTTATTTAAAGGATCAGAAAAATTGACTGAGATGGTTAGAAACAATACCGGGTTTAGGAATATCAGCAGAATATGCCTGACGAACGGCATGTACCCTGCATGGGACGGTATTGCTACGGATAAAAGCATTGATAAAATCCATCTTAATATGAATTCATTAAATGTTTTAAAAAATATGTTTTATGAAAAGAAGTGTAAAAAAATAAAATCTGCCCGGTTTCTTCAGTATCAGGATATAATAAAAGAATGCCGTAAAACTCAGGATTTTCAGCAGGTATTGGATGTTATTTATTTGCAGTATATGAAAGAAAAAGAGAATGGTATTTTAACGCAGAATATTAATGGAAATTTAACCGTCAGATTTCTGCTGTATACTAAATATTTCTATGACAAGTTCAAAGGAATCGAAAATTCAGGAGAACAGGGAAAATACCTTAAAGAATGTTATGATAAAGTAAAAGAGCTTATGTCAAATTTTGATTCGCAGTTGTTGAAGCAGGATGTTTTTTGCAGTCTGTATATGGATTTATTATTTGAGCTTCATACATATGCTCAGGTTGTTGAAACTGATGAGGGTAAGAATATTAGAAATAAGCAGGCATTATTAAAATATTTGAAAGAATTCATAGATATACTGTCTGAAAGAAAAGATGAAAATGCTGAATTTTTTAATGAAGCACTAAATGAGATACAAGAATATGAGCAATGCCTTTCTTTATGCAGGATGCATCCGAATTCACTACCGGTTTCTGATTCTGCATATGTTGCATACAAGGAAATTGAATACGAAAGCAGCAGTTATTATGGAATATTAAATCTGGTAAGGAAATCAGCGTTTGAGAGGAAGTATTCATTTGTATTGAAATATATTGATATTGGTGGATTGAAGCTTGCTTCTGGAGAAAGAGCACTGCTAAATTTCTTTTCGTGGCTGTATATAGTTCCTTATTTCATATGCATAGATACCAGCCTGGAAACGAGCCTGTGCGATAATATATTGCTGCTTATAGATGAAATAGACCTTTATTGTCATCCGCTATGGCAGCAAAAACTGATATATTATCTGATAGAGGAGGCAAGGGCTTTGTTTTCGGGAAAAAATGTTCAGATTGTGTTTACGACACACAGTCCCATTGTATTATCAGACATGCCGCAGAATAACGTTATTTATCTGACAAGAAAAAATGGGAGATGCGTAATAGACCATACTATGCAGGATACAAAGACATTTGGTGCAAATATATACAAATTGTTTAATGATGCATTCTTTTTGGGAGAACGGGGACAGACAGGTGAATTTTCCAAAAATAAAATACGAACAATCATTGATGCAGTGAAACCCTGTCAGGAACAAAATGGAGATGTAATATATCCAGAACTGACTGAAAGAGAATCAGAGGGATTAAAAGCAGAGATTTCGTTGATCGGGGAACCAATTATCAGGGATAAGCTGTACGAGATGCTGTATAAATGCAGATATAGAAAGTTGGATACACGAGAAATGAAAATAAGGATTTATGAAGAAAAAATCAAAAGATTAAAAAGAGGAGAAGATTAGTGATTCCTATAAAGTTTAAAGGAAGTGAAAAAGAAACTGTTCATGAATTATACCATAAGCTGCTCGATGTCAGTAACCAGAAAGATAAGAAAGGGTATATAACACATATCAAATCAATAAATGCGTGGTGTTTAAACAATATCTGTATAAATGGTCATTCGTTTACATTTCCAGAAATAATAAAGGCTGATTATTATACTCTATGTGAAATTGCGCAGAAATACGGAAAGGGAATGCCGGAAATGTCAGATCAGGATAAAAAATTCATGATTGAGTATTTATATAATCAGCGATTTTCCGTTATAAGAAAAGAATTTTCTGATAAGCTGGAAATGAAAGTCTGTCCATACTGTAACAGGAATTTTGTTAATTCGGCAAGCAACAGAACGATATGTGATCTGGATCATTTTTTTGACAAAAAAGAATATCCTGTCATGGCTGTTTCCTTTTATAATCTTGTGCCGGTATGCCATTCATGCAATCATGTAAAGAGTACTGAGAAAATATCATATTCGCCGCATAATAAAAAATATAATACAGATGATCTGTTAACTTTTGGGTATTATATCAGTGGAATTGAGTTTTTGGCAGATGAAAACCAGATTGGGATTGAAATTATGGATGACATAGTGATTAGAGATAATATAAAAAAGTTAAAATTGCGGGAGGTATATCAGGTTCATGCTGATTTAGTACAGGAATGCATAAAAAAAGCGATTGTTTTTCATCCGGATTATCTAAGGTACCTTTATAGAACATATGGCGAGCTGTTTGAATCAGAAGAAGAATTATATCACATCTTTCCCAAAAGTTAGGTAGACGAAATTGTTTTAATTCTGTAATTGTG
>CAJUBQ010000049.1 GCA_910584595.1 uncultured Eubacterium sp. | reverse complement strand
TCCACAAACTGTGAAGCACATCTCACAGAAAGCATTTTTCAAACACGCTCTAGCGTTTAACAACATGTTCTTCTGTTTTTTCCTGAATATTATCCAGAATCGACACTTGGGCAGACAGGTTGCAATTAATCTTCTTCCTTTTGTCAGCATATATGAGATAGTACAAATTCTTAATCATTTCACCCCTGCAAATTTTTTATTTATTTTGCATCCAATGTACCAAAATCATCAAACAAACTCAACTGAATATTCCTGCATTTTTCCTCAAACGTTTGTAAATACCGAAATATCTGCTCATTCCGATACACTATTCCTCTGTCTTCACATATCCGGACAAACATTGCCATGAGCCTGCGACTGTTTGGACTAGCCAGTTCATACTGCATTCCATATGTCTGTATGTACCGCTCCTTCAATCCGGGAAACAGCCTGTCTAACTGCCTGTAAAAATATTCCCGGCTCCCTTCCCGCAGCGTCATTCCCATTCCAAAGCAGATCACGCCATATACCCCGGCCTGCCCGCAGTAATCTAAAATTCCTTTTATATTTTCCTCTGTATCATTGATAAACGGAAGGATTGGGCTTAACCATACGACTGTAGGAATCCCCTCTTCTTTCATACGCTTTAATACATCAAACCTTTTACTTGTTGTACAAACATTCGGTTCCAGTTTTGCGCATAAATCCTCGTCGTAGGTTGTCAATGTCATCTGTACCACGCATTTCGTTTTTTCATGGATCGCTTTTAGCAAATCCACATCACGCAATATCCTGTCTGATTTTGTCTGCAGCGTAACGCCAAATCCATATCGTTCTATCAGTTCCAGTGCTTTCCGGACATTACCAATTTCATTCTCAATGGGAAGATACGGATCTGTCATAGAACCTGTGCCAATCATACATTTTGTACGTTTTCGCCGTAACGCCTGTTCCAACAGTTCGATTGCATTTGCCTTGATTTCAATATCCTCAAACTCATGCTTCATCTGATAACATTTGCTTCTGGAATCACAATAAATGCATCCATGAGAACAACCACGATATAAATTCATCCCATTTTGGGCTGATAAAATTCCTTTCACATTTACTTCATGCATATTCATTTATCTCCTGATCTGTTTTGGACAGTTTCTTCGTCTGACATGCCATTTCGAAATATTCAATTTGTAACAGTTCATATAACCCATGGAACTGTTACGTATCCATTCATTAGAAATCGCTTTGCGATGGGCCGGATACCTGGAAACCACTACATTTTTATACGGTCCGGCACAGTAAATGCGCAGACCTGCCTGAACGGTTGCTTCAATTGTAACAGTTCAGATAACCCATTGAACTGTTACGTATCCGGCCATTAGAAATCGCTTTGCGATGGGCCGGATACCTGGAAACCGCTACATTTTTATACGGTCAGCACAGTAAATGTGCAGACCTACCTGAACTGTTACCTTCAATTTCAATGTGCCTGCAAAATATTTCAAAACACCACTTGAACAATCCTGCCGCAAGGTTTATAATAACAGAAAGTTTGTTCGATATGGTTTCTTCGACAGACAAAGAAAGGATTGTTCGCCATGTCAAAAGAATCGCATATTTATATTGCCATCGACTTAAAATCATTCTATGCTTCTGTCGAATGCACAGAACGCGGTCTGGATCCTCTGACTACCAATCTTGTTGTTGCAGACGCCAGCCGCACAGAAAAAACAATCTGCCTTGCCGTATCTCCATCTTTAAAAGCATATGGTATTCCCGGACGCGCCAGATTGTTTGAAGTGATAAAAAAAGTCAAAGAAGTAAATACAAACCGTCTGCATTTTGCCCCAGACCATAAGTTTACCGGAGAATCCTGTTCCGATACTGAGCTTAAGCGCTCTCCTGCACTGGCCGCATCCTTCATCACGGCTTTGCCGCGAATGGCCTGTTACATGGAATACAGCGCTAAAATTTACCATATTTACTTAAATTATATTGCCCCGGAAGATATCCATGTCTATTCTATTGATGAGGTATTTATTGATGCATCGTGCTATCTGAACACTTACCGGCTCTCAGCCAGAGAACTGGCCGCCAGATTAATACAGGAAGTCTATCGTGCCACCGGTATTACTGCAACAGCAGGCATCGGCACAAACCTGTACCTTTGCAAAATTGCTATGGATATCGGAGCTAAACATGCAACACCGGACAGTGATGGAGCACGTATTGCCGAATTGGATGAAATGTCTTACCGAAAACTGTTTTGGAACCACCGTCCGCTTACAGCTTTTTGGCGCATCGGCAATGGCATTGCAAAAAAGCTGGAAGAAGTCGGACTGTATACGATGGGAGACATTGCAAGATGTTCCCTTGGAAAACCAACTGACTTTTACAATGAAGACCTGCTATACCGGCTATTCGGCATCAATGCTGAACTGCTGATTGACCACGCCTGGGGTTGGGAGCCATGCACGATTGCCGATATTAAAGCTTACAAACCCGAATCCAGCAGTATTGGCTCAGGTCAGGTATTGCAGCGTCCATACAATTATGCAGAAGGAAAACTGATTGTTCAGGAAATGGCAGATCTTTTGGCTCTGGATCTCGTCGATCAACGGCTTGTGACGAACCAGATTGTACTTACCATAGGTTATGACAAAGACAATCTGTCTGATCCGCAGATCAGCAAACTTTATCACGGTCCTTACACAACCGACCGAAACGGCCGCAAAGTTCCAAAACATGCACATGGATCCAAAAATCTGCACCGGACGACATCCTCTTCAAAACTTTTGATGGATGCAGCTGCAACGCTTTATGAAGACATTGTTCACAAGCATCTGCTGATCCGGCGTGTATACTTAACTGCAAACCACGTTGTCAGCGAACAGCTCCAAGCACAAACGGAATCTTTTGAACAGCTTAGCCTGTTTACTGACTATGAAGCATTGCAGCAGCAGGAAACAATCACACAGGAAACTCTGGAACGGGAAAGAAAAATGCAGCAGGCTGTACTAAACATTAAGAAAAAATTTGGAAACAATGCTGTACTCAAAGGAATGGATCTGGAAAACGCAGCCACGTCTGCCATACGCAATGAATTAATTGGCGGTCATAAAGCATAGCTTCCTCATACATCCTGCAAAGAAAGGAATATTTAATATGAACCGGCTCCATCTGAATCAACCTGCAACCCCTATACACTCCTATGATGATATCATTCATCTTCCGCATCATGTATCCACAACACATCCTCAAATGCCGGTCAGTGAACGCGCTGCACAGTTCTCGCCTTTTGCCGCCCTGTCCGGCCATCAGGAAGCGATCAAAGAAGCCGCGCGTTTGACCGATGAAAAAATTGAACTGGACGAAAACACAAAAACCCTCCTGGATCAAAAGCTGCAAAGTCTGCTGGGATGCTCTGTGGCTCCTGAGGCCACCGTCACTTATTTTCAAAAAGACCCAAAGAAAGACGGAGGCTCTTACAGGAAAGCTACCGGTGTTGTAACATCGATTCATTCTCACAAACGAACGATTATTATGGAACATGACCTGGAAATACCTTTGGATGATATTGTGGACATTCAGTTTTCCAGCGACAGTTAGCTTATTCCAGCGGCTTTCAAGATATCCTACCCAATATGTCAGGTTGCAGTTTGCCCTGGGCTAACAGAGTATCTTTTCCCATCCCGCAGATATGTCAGATTACAGTTCACCCTGGGCTAACAAGTTGTCTTTTCCCATCCCGCATACAAACGGATTAGAATCGTAAACATGACAAAAATCTAAAAAATCAGAACGTTGCTTTGGATCCTTCATAATTTTTACAAGCAATTCATTCGGCAAAGTTCTTGCATATGCGCCAGGACCAGCCAGTTTTATATTTTTCACACCATAACGTTTCAGCATATCTTTCAATTCATCCGGCATAAAAGTGTATGTAATGCACCAAGGCGCCCCTCCATTTTCATACTCGGCAATCTCATTCTCACCACCCATAAGACCTTCCTTCCACAGTTTAATAACCGCATCTTTATTGAAATAAAAAGATTTGATTGCATCTGCTTTATTACTGATGCACCATTTGACAAATGGGTCGTCACAGTTTTCATCTAATATAAATTGATTTTTTTGTATCGGGTTCGCCAAGTACGGAAGATACCCTAAACGGCTTGATACACTTATCATAATCCGTTTGCGGCATATACGTATAAGTTCGCCGATAATCCTTTCCTGATGGGGATAAGTATATGAAACAGGTGCGTCAAAAGAAATCACCATATCAAAAGATTTATCTTTAAAAGCCTGCATATTCTCCAATGCCCCTTTCACAAAAGTGATTTTTTCAAGAACACCTTCATTTTCTGCTAATTCCTTCGCCTTATCTATCATAGGCTGTGACAAATCAAAATGCGTAACTTCACAACCATGTTTTGCAAGGAGAATAGAAAATCTTCCGCATCCTGCACCGCCATCAAACACCGTTTTTATACCATCCAAATGAGAAAGCAGCTCTTTTTCAATATGGCTTTTTTGGATCATATCATCAATAAAGGTTTCCTCACGATGACTTTCAAGTTCCCCTTTATCCGGCATATTCCACAAGCGTTCAGATATTTTTCTGCTATATTCCATATATCCATCTCCTTTTTCACACATTCATTTACGCTTATCATTTTCCTGCGTCCATTCTATCACGCTCCCACGCTTTTATTATTGTTATCATAACCTGCTATTAAAAATATATCAAGTAAAATTCTATAAACATCAGGATAAACTTAAAATGGTTCTTACAGAAAATGCCCAAAGGCTTATTTTAAAAATATGTAGAAATGCCTTATTTATGGGAAGAACTTCCTGCTGACTATAATGCTTTTTCTATACTGTCTATACACGACTTTACAACTTTAAAAATGATATCCTTGTTGCCGAACCAGCTGCTTCAAGGAGTTAATTACAGTATCTGATTTTAACTGTGTTTCGACTTTTTTGACGAAAATGGCATAAAATACCTACTCTCTTATCTGTTACTGAGGGCAAATCGAAATTCCTGCACACTTTCTGACTGGTATTTTGCGAAACTGCTATCCTGATATGGAAGCATTTTCATTGCACAGTATGTGATGTTGATTAAGTTTACCAGCATCTCAATGCCTTTCCTACTTCATGCCATATAGCTAAAAAGTAACCAGAACGTTTTTTACTCGTAGTAACTAGAGCGTGTTTGAAAAATCATTCCCGCGATCTGCACTCCCCACTATGCGGAGAATTTATCCCAAATTTAATCAACGTAGCCCGCTACGACTCATAAATTTGGGATAAATTCTCCACAAAGTGTGAAGCACATCTCACGGAAAGCATTTTTCAAACACGCTCTAACAGCTTTGAAAGGTGAAATTTTTTCGCACTAAAAAACTACTTTTTATCTGTTTTTTCACTCTGTTTGTGGTAAAATTAGAAAAAGTTTTTCACATTAGAAAATAATGTATTAAGGAAAAAGAGCATTGACGACTTGACACACATTGCAGCCGCTACATTAAACGACTGCCGTTATATCGCAAGCTGGAACTTCAAACACTTTGTAAACCCGAAAACCATTAACGCAGTAAATTCAATAAATATTACACTAAACCTGCCGCAAATTGGCATATTCTCACCAACCATGATGTTAGGAGGTTTTTAAATTATGAATCGCAATATCCCATTAACTATTGATGAAATACACACAATCCGCAAGGAACACAGTGACCGCACCAAAGACCTGCCAAATGATGAATATTATAGATTACTGGAAGAAGAAGCTGCTCCTGTCCGAACTGCCCTTGAACGCGCAAAATCACAGCTCGCAAAAGTCAACAGTATTTAGTTCAAAAAGCGGAAGCAGTGCCGGGAACACTGCTTCCGCTTTGCAAACTTTACATCATACTTGATACAACATACCGCCTGCATTTGTATTATAGCACCTGCAAGCGGGAAATTAAAGGAAAAATAAAAACTGAATAAACTGCATGGAACCAGCGGAAAGAACTTGAAATTTACTTGATACTGTGCTAAATTAGGTTGCTAGAAGTAATTATAGCAGCCAATTACATGAAAAGAACGTTACCGATAGACGGTTAGCCCAGTTAACAATTGCTAAATAGCCGCACAGTTTTCCAGACGTGGGTGGCTATTTTTGTGTCTTATTACTATCTTTACCAATTGAATATCCGATTCCAAAGCAGGTCAAGCCTAAGCTTAACACCGCGATAAGTCCCAAAATATCCATATGGCTTAGCCCTCCTTTCCCAGATTTCCTTGCGGGTTTCTATGTAAACGGAGGGTCACAGCCCCATAGGAGCGAACTTAACTAAGCAGTCCTGGTAAAACTGCTGTGTGGAACTCGTCATTCTGATTTATCCGCCGTCGCTGCTTTTTTAAGAAATAACGGATATATTTTTTATCTGTCAGATCTATAAAAGGCTCCACGACAGGCGGAGAATATCCGTTACCTGTGTAAATGAAATTTTACACTCTTCGTATACTGAATAGGAAATTCCCTGTTTTTCTATCAGAAAGCATTCTGCCTGAAAGGACTGCCGCCTTGTCTGTATTTGCTTCCATAGCAGACACAGAAACCGGTAAAGCAGATACATGAAGGGCAGATACAAGAAATATGGATGTGGATTTTCTTAGATTAAAGTGATTCATGGTTTATTACCTCCCTATACGTTCTTTTCCGGCATTGTTTTATTCCTTCTTCCCAAAAATCAAACGGCTGGATTCAGGTGGATTGTGATATGTTTTTGTCTGAAAAATGTTCCTCCACATTATCATGGATATGTTCTGCGATTGCATGGGCATCCCTCCGTAATAAATTACCGTCCACCTGAATTTCCAGATCAATATAGGTTCTATTTCCAAACATTCTGGAATGAAGGGAATCCATACGGATTACGTGTTCCTGTGCGGAAATGTAGTCTGCCATAAATGCCGGGGAGTTTAGGATTTTGGCATAATGTCTGGCGTACCAGTAGCAGGAGCGCATGGATCATTTGGCTGCGGAGCTTTTCCAACTCTTACGTGTTCATTTTTGCAAGGAATTCATTCATAGTTACGTAATGCGGGAGGAACCCGTGTTCCTGCACGCCGAGCGCCGTACAGAGGTTTTTCACACATTCTTCTTTTAAAAATTCATCCATCATCTGCTGTATGCTGCCGATACAGCAGGCATTCTTCATAATCACGGTCATCTGCATCGCTTCTATTTCATATGTCAAAATTTTCTTGGATCTTCGAAGCTCGAAAGCCAGCCAGTAAAATTTGGAATTTTCCTATATTCTACCATTAACAGCGTGAAAAAGCAGATACAAAGGGATTGACAGTGCGAAAAAATTTCACCTTTCAGAGCTGGTAGACATTCTATCAAAATTGTCATTTTTGAGAAAGATTTCAGTAAGATTTCTTTTCTATAATGATTGAAGAAAAATCTTAAACAACTAAAATCACAAAGGAGGATCTATCATGACCGCTAAAAAAATATTACCGGCTTTGTTATCTGCATCACTTATGTTAAGCTGTGTCCATGCAGGCGCCTATTCACAACTGACTGCCTATGCAAAAGACAACATCACTTTTTGCACAGGCGCAGCTTATGATAAAAATTTTGGTATAAAAACAGAGAAAATAAACAATATCAAAATACCAAAAGGATGCACCTGCAGCATCTATTCGCCGGACGCAGATTCTGCAAATGACACGTTAACATCTGCAAATACCAAAATTGCTGATGTCTACGCTCTGCATCAGGGTATGGGCTGGGTGATCCAGGCACAAAAAACCGGTAAGACGACACTGAACTATAAAAAAGGATCTGATACCGGGAAGCTGCATGTAGAAATACTGCCGGCGTTAAAACTGACCGCCACAAAAAAATCTGCCAAAGTATCAAACGGCAGACTCCATCTTACTGTTAAATATAAAAATAACACGAAAAGCGACATCGTTATAGAAGGCGTAGATATCGGCCAGTCACAAGTATTGTTTGAAGGTGAAAAAGAACCTTCCAAAGACGAAGTCATCCCATCCCGCTGGATTGTCAAAAGAGTTACCATTCCAGCCGGTAAAACAAAAAGCATTACTGTTTCGGAATCTGTCTCACAGACCGGGAAAATAAAGAAATTCGATTATCCATCCGTTTATCTGAACTATCACAATGTATATTTTTCAGCACACATTAATTCTAAAAAAACTGTTGAAGGAGTCAGATATCACGGTACAGCATCATTAGAAGCTGTAAAGAAATAAGAATAAGAGCGGATGTATCAAATACAAATTGATACATCCGCTCTTATTTTGCGTGATCTGCTTAAAATGAATCCTCGCCTCTTTGCAGTCTCTCTATCACATCTGTATTCTGTGTCCATCGATAAACTGCAACAGGCGCTAACATGCATATTCCGACTGCTGCTGCAAATAAGATCAGACTGCTCCTCCAGGGAATTTCATAAGCAACAGAGGAACTTGCCAATCCCTGAAATACAGAAATGCTAAACGGTATTCCAGCTGCCAAAGATACTGCCAGAGAAATTACACCATAACCAGCCCCTTCCATACACAGCATGATACATGTTTGCCTGACTGTCATGCCAATACTCTCCAAAGTTGCAAATTCTCTGGCACGATTTTGAATGCCTGCGGCCATCATATTGACATAGTTTAAAAGAGCCAGCGCCGCCATAATGCCGCCGATGCTATATCCAAGCGCTTTGATCTTAGCTTCCTGATCCAGCATAGATTCATAACTGTCCAGCTTTGATGAAAACGTTACCTTTTTTTCATCCGCAAAGACTTTTTTTACTGCTGCTTCTGTCTCTTTTGCATACGGCTCTTTATAATCAATCTCTATCAGCTCAGCAAGCGTATTGCCAAGCAGTTTTTTTGCAAAGGTTTCGCTGACGATCAGCTGCGGCGTATACCCTCCTGCGAAATTTCTCGGATCATCTCCCAGTTTTCCAACAGCCGCAATGCGCATACTGTATTCTTTATCCGGCTCTTTCCCCTGCGGCAGCATAAAACGAACGGTTTTTCCTGCCATCTGAAAGTCTCCGCGAACAAAAATCTGCTCTGTCGTCACGGCTGTTTTACCATTTTCAAAATCTTCTTTATCCAGTACATAGGAAAGGCTTTTATTTAATTTATCAAAACCTGCCTCATCAATACCGACCAGTCTTGTACCAAACATATGCCTTACCCAACGATCTGTTTCATCATCCTGATATCTTTTGATATCCGTCTCATAATCGCCGGGACTATATATGGAAGCATAAAGCGCCCGGTAATATTCCCCAAACAGATCTTCCTGCCATGGTATCCATGCTTCTGCCGAAGACACTCTGCGAATCGTCTTCACTCCTTCCAGCATTTTGAGTTCTTTTATCTTTTCTTCTGTAAATATCTGCCTTTCCTGTTTGCGCAGCATCGTCTGATTCAATATCCGCAGATCACAGCCGCCTCTCTCATTTAATATGTGCTTTGCGTCATTTCCATAAATAACAATATTGACTGTAAAAAAGACAGCCACCGAAACGGCGGAAGATAAAAAAATCACTGCTGCCTGCCTTTTATCCCGAAATATATTTCGAAAAGCCATCGCAGGCAATGAATTCATTTCCCGTTTGCGTATCTTTCTTTTGGATATGTCCGGCTGATAGCGCAGCGCTTCTATCACAGAAGCTTCAGCTGCAATCTTTGCGGGCCTGCTGCAGCTGACAAGATTGATAATAAATGTAAAAATTCCTGCCAGCAAAAATACTCCCGCTCTCACCGGCGCTACCATCTCTTCTTCATAGGCGCCGTTTAGCGCGGTCAATATTTTCGGTACCGCAAATTTAGATACAAAAGCAGCGCCGGTAATTCCTGCCAGAATTCCCACCGCAGCATTCCAAACCGCCTGACGATACACGATTCCTTTTAACTGAACGCTTGTTGTTCCAATTGTTTTCAGCTGTCCATAATAGCGGATATTTTTCGCTATTGACAGATACATCGTATGATATACAAACAAGTACGCACTGGCCAGTATCATAAACAGCATGATCCCCAGCGCCGTTATCATTTTACAAAATTGCGGGACCGCATTATGATCCGCAGATATTCTCTGCATACCGGAAATTCCCACCGTCTCATTCATATTTGTAATATCTTTTGGAAAATACAATGGATTTACCAGTGAAATCGTAAGCATCCCAAGCTGCATATCCGTCTGTTTGACGCCGGAGGCATCTAAAAAAGCTTTGGATACATATCCTTTTTCTTTTGCTGTATAATCTAAAAACCAGCCGCATAATGTAAAATCCCTTACCTTAGCGCCGCCGTTATCCGCAGACATCGTATGATACATAAGCTGCAGTTTCATCCCCAACTTTGGTTTTTCCACATGCATTGCCTTTAGCAAATTCTCGCTAAGCATTAATTCATCTTCTTTTACCGGATAATGCCCGGCATAGGTCTCTAACGCAGGCAACGTCTGCTTCTCCCAGCATACTTCATCCAGCCAGAAAAAATCTGCTTCATCCACTGCCTGGTCTTTAAACTGCTCTACTTCCATACAGGCAACTTTCAGACCGGCATATTTAACCTTATCCATCGCACGCACAATTTCCACTTGTTTGTCTGTCGGCCCGCTCAGTGAAATATCATAATCAATTCCCTGCATCCGCAGCTGACGTTCCGTCAGCGTGTGCCAGTAACTTGATCCAATGGCAGTCATGACAGCGATTAAAAATGAAGCCATACTCATTGCAATCACGGAAAGCATATTCCGCTTTTTTTCTGCCTTATAAGTAATCCACGCAATCTCCCGAACTACTTGTTTATTATTTACTTTCATCATGATAAACACCCCTGCCTGTCTATATTTGCACCGAATCCGGACTATAAATTTTCCCGTCCTCGATCCGTAAAATTCTGCCTGCCATCTGTGCGATTTCTTCATTATGTGTAATCATGACAACGGTCTGTGACAAACTTTCGCTGCTCATACGAATCAGTCCGATCACATCTTGTCCGGTACAGCTGTCCAGATTTCCGGTCGGTTCATCCGCCAAAAGAATGGCAGGCTTGGCCGCCAGCGCTCTTGCCAATGCAACCCGCTGCTGCTGTCCGCCGGAAAGATGACCCGGCATGGCATATTTTTTATCCATAAGTCCAAGCATGGAAAGCAGACCGTCTACATACCTGCGGTCCGGCCGAATTCCATCCAGACGAATTGGAAGCACAATGTTTTCCCACACGTTCATAAGCGGCAGCAAGTTATAATTTTGAAATACAAATCCAATATTCCTACGACGAAAAATAGTCATTTCATCTTTTGTCATGCCGGATACATCATTGCCATCTACAATAACCCTGCCAGACGTTGGCGTATCCAGCCCGCCCAGCATATGCAGCAGTGTGGATTTTCCGCTTCCGGATTTTCCAACTATAGCAATAAACTCTCCGTTTTTTACGGAAAGTGTTACGCCATCCAAAGCTTTTACCTGTGTTTGACCTGATCCGTAATACTTTTTTAAATTTTCTGTTGCTAAAATATCCATATGTACACCTCTTTTTTATGTTTTCGGTTATCCTATAACCTCTTATCACAGATCATAGCAAAAAAATCTTTCTGAAACCTTTCTGAAACATGACAGCTTTGACACAATTCCCTGTAACAGTTCAGATAACCCATTGAACTGTTACGCATCCGGCCATTGGAAATCGCTGTGCGATGGGCCGGATGATATTGAAGGTCTGTTTTATTTCATATACGGTTATTTCCAAAGCAAGAGAAATCATTCATAGAAAAGGTGCAAAATACGATAAATAATTGGCAGTTTGTCACAAATGACATTACTCACAGACCCATCGTTGAAATGACTATTGAGATATAGCTATAAGAGACAGATATAAGAGATAAATATAACAAACAAGAGATAAATATAACAAATAAGAGATAAATATAAGAGATAAGAAATGGAGGCAGTTATGAAAAAACGATTTACAACGCTTTATTCGTTTCGTTCAGTTTCATCTCATTAACAATAAGCGCAGCTTTCTCAGCAAATCCAAAAACAAATCTCAAAAACGCTTTGCCAGTTTATACAGGTTCTGTTTGTTATCCATATATGTCACTGCCTGAATTAACGAATACCGCAAGCGTCATCATTGATGCAGAAGTTATAAAAGTAAATATGCAGCATGGATCTCCAGTTTAGGAGTCATAGCTTGTATGTTCACTAAATGGAAGATCCATGCTAAGATCTGCCGTATCCAAAATTCCCGCAAGACCGCAGAAAATACAGACTCACCATCGTTCCCTTCCCATACTCTGACTGTATTTTGGCATAACCGCCCTGTTTGCTTAATACTTCTCTGACAAGATACAGCCCAATTCCATATCCTGTCAGATCTTTCACATCTTTTGAACGGTAAAAACGCCTGAAAACAAGCCCCTGCTCTTCTTCCCTGATGCCAATCCCACGGTCTTTGATTTGGATGCAGATAAATATCTCATAAGGAACGACAGATATCTCTACGGCAGAGCTTTGCGGTGAATATTTTACTGCATTTTCGATCACATTTGCAACTGCTTCTATCGTCCATTTTCTGTCCGCATAGCAGGTAAGTCCTTCTGCCGCCTTACTGTCTGCAGCAATCACAATTTCTTTTTTCATCGCAGCCAGTTCGACGGTCTGACATGCTGTTTGTATGATTTCCTGTACACTGACCCGGCATGGCCGGACCGCTATCATTTCCTGTTCGGTATAAGCAGATTTTACAAGCTCTTTCATGAAAAAATCCAGTTTGTCAGACTGTTTTTGAAGCTTATCCGCTAAATGCAAAGCATCGCTGCATAACGGCTGTTCTTTTAAAAGTCCTGTATAGAGCATTATATTAGTGAGTGGTGTTCTTACCTGATGAGAGATATCAGATATGAGCGCCTTTACCGTATCCCGCTCTTTTTCAGCGTCTTTTTGATGCGTCTTTGTAATCTGCACCATTCTGTTTAATCGTGCAGCAACTGCTGCATCCATGGATTCGTCATAACTGTTTTGCACAAGCTCCCCATGCAGTGACCGGTCTAATATTTGCAGCAGATTCTGATACATTTTTTTTGACTGCGACTGATAATGCCATTTTGCAGCAAAGAAACTGCCAATGCAGCCTGCAAAGAAAAACGCAGACATTACAACATACGAATACACGAATCAGCCTCCCACATATATCCTTGTCCATATACCGTTTTAATATGACAAGGCTTTGAAGAAACGTCCTCCAACTTATCTCTTAACCGGCGAATCCCAACGGACAAAGCATTATCTTCCACATATTCCGTACCTTCCGGCCACACCCATTCCAGCAGCCGTTCCCTTGTAAGAATCTGTCCGGCATTTTTGACAAGTAAATATAAAATTCTCTGTTCGGTTTTACTTAATTCTATTGCCGTTCCATCTTTATAAAATTTCATTGTATCAAAGCAAAACTGAAACATCCCATCCGCATACTCTGCGTGCTCTTCTGCCATATTTCGTCTCAGCAGCGCCCGCACTCTTGCCCGCAGCACCATCAGGCTGAATGGTTTTGTGATATAGTCGTCCGCTCCGCTCTCCAATCCCTTTACAATGTCCATTTCCATATCCTTTGCCGTCAGCAGCGCAATCGGAACGCGGCTTTTTCGCCGTATCTGGCTGCACAGCGCCAGTCCGCTTCCATCCGGCAGGTTAATATCCAAAATTAAAAGGTCAAACCGATACAGCCGGAACAGTTCCCTTGCCTGTGCAATCGTCCTGCACAGATAAAAAGTAAATTCGCTGCTGTTTAAAGATAAGCGTATTCCTTCTGCCAGATCCTCATCATCTTCCAATATCATAATGTTTTGTTTCCGGTCATAGCTCATTAGCGTTTGCCTCTTTCCATGCTTTGATCTGTTCCAGACGTTTTTTCAGATCCGCTTCCATCCCCTGATCTGTCGGATGGTAATACGCTTTTCCCAAAAGAGAATCCGGCATACATTGCATCGAGGTCAGCTTTTCCTCTGTATCATGCGCATACTGATAGCCTTCTCCATAAGAAAGCTCTTCCATCAGCTTTGTCGGCGCATTGCGGATGACAAGCGGCACCGGTTCTGACAGCTGTTCCAGCGCATCTTTTTTCGCATGTTCATAAGCCATATACAAAGCATTCGATTTTGGAGCCAGAGACATATATACAACTGCCTGCGTCAAATGCAGCGAACATTCGGGCATCCCGATAAAATGACATGCCTGAAAAGCATTCACTGCTGTTGTCAATGCCTGTGGGTCCGCAAGCCCTACATCTTCACTTGCAAAACGGATCACACGTCTTGCTACATACAACGGGTCTTCCCCTGCTTCCAGCATCCTTGCAAGCCAATAGACAGCGGCATCCGGATCGGAATTGCGCATCGATTTATGCAGAGCCGAGATCAGATTATAATGTTCTTCTCCTTTTTTATCATATAGCAAAGACTTTTTGGATATACACTGCTCCAATGTTTCTGCTGTTACGGTAATTGTACTGCCGTTTGTATCACCGTTTAAGACGACCATTTCCAGTGTAGATAACGCCGTTCGTGCGTCTCCATTCGCAAAATTTGCAATTGCTTCACACATCCCGGGTTCCATTACAACATGCAGATTTCCAAACCCTCTGGAATCCGTTCGCGCACGTTCCAGCAAAGCGACCAGCTCTTTTGTTTTAAGCGCCTGCAGTACAAATACTTTGCAGCGGGATAAAAGAGCGCCGTTTATTTCAAAGGAAGGATTTTCTGTCGTAGCTCCGATTAAAATAATGCTTCCTTTTTCTACAAAAGGAAGAAACGCATCCTGCTGCGCCTTATTAAAACGATGAATCTCATCTACAAATACGATGGTCTTTTCTCCATATCTGCGGTTATTTTCCGCCTGCTGCATAACAGTGCGGATTTCCTTAATTCCACTTGTCACCGCTGAAAAATCTATAAATGCTGCCTTTGTATGATTTGCAATAATTCTGGCAAGCGTAGTCTTTCCAACACCGGGCGGTCCCCAAAAAATCATGGAAGAGATCTGATCGCTTTCTATCAGGCGCCGTAATACTTTCCCATTTCCAAGAAGATGTGTCTGCCCTACATATTCTTCCAGACTGAGCGGCCTCAGCCTTGCAGCCAATGGCTGCGGCACACTGTTTTCAAATAATGTCATTTGCTCCAATTTCAGGACCTCTCTCCCTCTTTTTACGCTTTATGCCTATATGTTCTCCAAGTTTTACTTTTGTCTCGATCCCGCTTTTGGAATAACGCAAAATATCTCCATCCGGCACAACCTGTCCTTTTTGTGTCAAGACGATAACCGTAGAACCTCCAAACGCAAAATTGCCTTTTTCTTCCCCACGCCGAACCGTACACTCTCCCGGCCGGTTTTCAATCCGCCCGACAAACATCGCTCCTACCTCCATCAAAAGCAATGTTCCAAAATGCAAAGACTTTAACAGACAATATTCCCTTGTGTTCTCCTTATAAATCGGGTATGTCTCATTCGCTGCCGGATTTACCGTATGAAATACGCCTGGAATCCGATAATGCCTGGATACAACACCGTCATCCGTATATATATACCGATGGTAATCGTCAACACACAACCGAAACACCCATGCAAACCCGCCTGAAAACCGTTCTGCCAGCTTACGGTTTTTTAACAGACTTTGCACCGTATACGTAGTATGCTTTACAGAAAATGCACAAGCATCATCAATCTTATAAACGCTCAGCCTGCTGTCACATGGACTGACAAAAATTTCCTGCTCCATGGATACACTGCGCGCCCCTTCCGCCAGCTTTCGTTTGAAGAAATCATTAAAGGAACGATACGACACAAGCTCATAATCTTCCATCGGAATCGAATGATGATGAATAAACAGCGGTATAAAAAACGTAGAAGCTCTGGAATCTAAATACGCCGCCCCCAGTCTGGATACTCCTGGCGATATCAGCGGCCGCACGAGCATCCTTCCGGCCTTGCAGCCGTATAATATTTCCAGCAGGCGATCCTGTATGGAATGTTCCTTTTCTATCTTTCCTCTCCGGTCTGCCGTCAAATGCATAACCATCCACCTCCCGTTCAGTCAAAAACAGCTATCGGAAACTTTGTATGATGGATAAATACCCACCAGCTGCGCCCAATAAATATCAATATCACAACAGATAACGCTACAACGCCTACCAGCAAAATCATCTCCATCACTGTAGGTTTTCGAAGTTTAAAATCTACTATAAATAACGCGCCAACAACCATAACAAGCACATGCATCAGAGCCAGAAATACTTTCCGTCCCGGAAGCAATGGTGACAGCACATATAGAAGCGGCAGCGCAATCGCCATAGAAGTAATCGGAAGCCCATGATAATATTTTTTATCCTCATCCGTCTGTTCCTGCCGCTTTTCTTCCATAACATTAAAATGCGCCAGACGCACCAGTCCTGCCAGGCCATATAATACCAATATTACAATACTGTACATATGCTTCATTCCGCTTTTGTAGCAGATAACCATCGGCAGTATCCCAAAACAGACGATATCGCATAACGAGTCTATTTGAATGCCAAACTTTTTCTCGTCCTCCGTACGGTCTTTTTTTGTTCTTGCAATCTTTCCGTCAAACATATCACACAATCCGGAACACGCCAGGAAAAAAATCGCCCATGGCAGATGCATCGATATCGCACAAAAAATCCCGATTCCAGCTGATATAAAGCTGACATAAGTAAGTATCACTGTATAATCCCAAACACCCAGCATTCTAATCTCCTATTCTTCCGTATCTAATCTGCTGCATCTGTGCGGAATTTTACTCTCCCGCACCGAATAATAAAGCTGTGCCACAATCGTAAACAACGCGCTGATAAGCAGCTGGCTGTAATAGCCAAGCCCTCTGGAAAGAACCATCGCCGGCAGTGTCACAGATGCAAATACGGCCGTAAATATTTTCAAAAACAACGACTCACTGATCCCCATACCGCCGGGAAGCGGCAGCATATCTACCGAAACTGAAATCACCGCCTGTAAAAGCACAACATCCCACATCGGAGTTCCTTCCAGCCGAAAAGCCAGATAGACCATCCATGTGACGGCAAACAGAGCCAGGCGTTGAACAAAGGTAATCAAAACTACAGATATAATCACCCTTTTATGATCTTTTAAATAAGCAGCTGTTTCACGATAAACTTCCATCGAAGCCTGAAACTTTTCTCTGCGCGACTGTTTCTTTTTCATCAAATGCAGCTTTTCCAGCCAGTCCATTCCTGTTAAAATGATCTTTTCCGCCAGCACCGGATGAAACACAAGTACGGTCATAAAGCTGACGCAAAAAACATTCAAAAGCAGCCCCAGATAATATACCGGAAGTATTTCTTCTAAATATTGGTGCAAAAAGCCCTGGCCAAACAACAGGATGCCGACTCCGATCACAACAAGCACAAGCTTATATGTAATCGTAACAACCATTAAAATCACAGTCGCAACCGGAATCGGTATCTTTTCTTTATTCATATAATAAATCTGCATCGGCTGACCGCCGGTAGCAGAGGGTGTAATACAACTGAAAAAAAATCCTACCGAAGAAAACAAAAAGCATATTCTTTTCCTCAGATAAATCCGAAATGACCGCATCATATACCAGATAATAATCGATTCACCCCAGATAAAAAACAAAACAAGACAAACTCCCGGCAGCAGCCAGCGGATATCCGCCTGCCGGATTGCCTGCATCATAGCTTCCAGATCTTCCCCATGAAATACACCGTAAATGGTAAGCCCAAAAACAACAAACAGGAACACCGTGTTGCCTATTGCTTTCTTTTTACTCTGCATCCCATATTTCCTTTCGTAAAAATCTTATCATTTATCATGTCCAAAACTTTTTCATAGCTTTTTGATAACATCGGCTGTTTCGCTATCCAATAACAAAACTCTGCTAACAGTACACCGCCAGCCACATCTATGATGACATGCTGTTTCGTCGTCAATGTGGAAACACAGACCAAAACCGCCATCAGACAAGACGCACCCTGGTACCATTTCGGGATTTCTTTTTTGCCTCTGATCCCTATATAGCAAAACCAGCTGACCAGACAATGAATAGACGGAAACAAATTATCTGCCGCATCCACCTCATATACAAGCAACATAACCCGATTCCAAAATCCATCCGGCTCGACAACCGGCCTTGTATTTGTCGTTGGAATCAACAAAAAACATCCAAAACAGACAAGCCTGGAAAGAAAGTCCGCCGCAAAAAAACGGCACATCTCACTTTTGTCCTGCCTCGCTATGATGATATAATTCACCGCCCAAAACAAATAACACCCTATATAAACTACCGCAGACGGCGGCCAAAATGGAATCAGCCTGTCTAACGGCCCTTCAATATCATAATGCTCCCACTCCCCTGCAATCATCCTCGCCCCTGCATATACCGCCATATTAAATGCAAATGCAAACAGCAGCGGTATCACACGTTCTTTTTGGATCATATTAGCCATTCTCTGTTTTTTTAACATATCACTCTCCCGTCTTTCTTTCCAGTTTTGTTTTCATATATCACTGTCTGATTTTTCTGATCTCGCAGCGATGCTATACAAATCCGCCAGGATTCTTTCCTGTTTCAAAATCATCATGGCAGCTGATACAACCACACACTCTATGGATTAGTATAACAAGGCTTTTTCAATCCCTCAAGTGTTTTTTATATATCTTAAGCATATCTTAAGAATTTTAAGACATTCTTTATCATTCTTACATTTTTGTCACAGTGCCAAAAAACAGCTCTGGAAGAGGCTTCCAGAGCTGTTTGATATAAAAATATGCTTCAAAACTACTAGAGCGTGTTTGAAAAATCATTCCCGCGATCTGCACTCCCCACTTTGCGGAGAATTCATCCCAAATTTAGTCAACATAGCCCACTATGACTCCTAAATTTGGGATAAATTCTCCACAAACTGTGAAGCACATCTCACAGAAAGCATTTTTCAAACACGCTCTAGAGCATTTTTAAAACACGCTCTAGCAAAAACTGTTTTCCACAATGCCCGGAAGCAGCGTATAAACAGAACACCCCGTCTGTTTTTCAAACAGTTCCTTAATCTCTAATATTTTTTTCCATCTGTCTACCGTCGCCGGGTGAACGCCATATCGTATCGTTACGTCTACAAACCTCTTTTCCAAAAAACAAAAACCTGTCGGCAAAGCCAGGGAGTCACATAGCTGCACGAGCCGGTCGTAATCATCATACACAGCGTTTGCAACAAACTCTTTCATAAACAAATATTCGTCATCACTTACATCAAACACACCGATAGAAGTGTCAACATCCTGTATCATAAACGCGTGGGATATGCATATTTGTGCTGCTTTTTTCCACCCGCGTTCCATACAGTAACGATATCCGTCTATCAAATGCTTTTCCGAGCTCACCCCTGCGTAACGTCCAATATCATGCAACAATCCAAAAAGGTAAGCTTGCTCAGCCGATAAATGTTTACAGTGCAACGCAATTTTTTCACAGGCCCACGCTACATATCTGGAATGATCTACCCAGACTCCCGGATTAGATTTTGACGCTTCTTGCAATGCCATCTCTGCGTTCTGTTTATTTAACTCCATTTTAACCCCTTTCCATGTCATTATGATGCAGTTAACATAATAACTTTTGAGTTTCTCACACTTTATTTTATAACCTTTTGCCTGCACATCTGTAATGCCATATCAATTGGATAAAATTAATATACAAAATAATGCTGTCGTTGTCTATACAAATCATACACAATTCAGATAACATGTTATATTTTGTCATGTTCTTACGCAGTGCGAATGTAATGTCCCGTGAAAACCAACAGACTATTGCCACTTTTCCCTTGCAGAATGTTTATAAATTAACTAAAATAAAAATAACAGCTATCAAATCATAGGCAACCACAAAAAGAAAGGACACCAATTCCATGCACATCCTGCTTATAGCAATCAATGCCAAATACATCCATTCCAATCCGGCCGTTTTTTCTTTAAAATCCTGTACCGGCAAATACAGCTCTTATGTTGCAGTCGTTGAGTTTACAATAAATCAGCAGCCTTCTTTTGTATTGCAGGAGATATACAAACGCCGTCCGGATGTTATTGCTTTTTCTTGTTATATATGGAACCGTACATTTATTGACCAAATCATATATGACATTCCTAAAGTTTTACCAGATACCGATATCTGGGCAGGCGGGCCGGAAGTTTCCTTTCATACATCGGATATTTTAAAGCAATGGCCGCTGCGCGGCATTATGACAGGTCCCGGAGAAGAATCCTTTTCCCGTCTCGTGTCAGCCTATGTGCAAGGCAGCGCCGATCAACTGCCTGCTGTACTTGACGCAAAGAATGCCCCTTTACGTACGTTAGATGAAATCCCGTTTTGGTATGAAGATCTGAGTGAGTTTGAGCATCGGATTATTTACTACGAAAGCAGCCGGGGCTGTCCTTTTTCATGCAGTTATTGCCTTTCCGCGATTGATCGGACAATGGATTTCCGCTCTGTACAACGTGTATGTCTGGAATTGGATTTCTTTTTGAAGAAAAATGTTCCGCAAGTAAAGTTTATCGACCGCACATTTAACTGCAGCAAAAAACACGCGCTGCCGATTCTGCATTATCTTCTTTCGCATGATAATGGAATTACAAACTTTCATTTTGAAATTGCAGCAGATCTATTGGATGAAGATTATTTTAAAATCCTGAAAAAAATGCGTCCAGGCGCGGTACAGCTGGAAATCGGCGTACAGTCTACACATAAACAAACAATTGCCGCAATCTGCCGGGAGATGGATTTTCAAAAAGTATCTGACGCGGTACAGCGCATCCGCGCATGGCACAATATTCATATCCATCTGGATTTAATTGCCGGGCTTCCTTATGAAGATCTGCAGATATTTCAATCCTCTTTTAACGATGTATATCGTCTGCAGCCACAGCAGCTACAGCTTGGATTTTTAAAAGTACTAAAAGGTTCTGTTATGGAAGCCCATGCTTTGGAATATAGCCTGGCATATACAAACATGCCTCCTTACGAGGTACTTTCCACGAAGTGGCTTACTTATGAAGATATCTGCCGACTGAAACAAATCGAAGAAGTTTTGGAAATATATTATAACAGCGGACAATTTGCCCATACACTGACATTTCTGCATCCATATTTTGATACCCCTTTTGCATTGTATGATTCCCTTGCATCCTGGTACGAAACACATCATCTGTTCGGCATCCAGTCATCGCGCATACGAAAATATGAAATTTTGCTGGAATTTGGAACTGCCTGTATGATGTCTTTTGATTCGTGCAAAACCGCGCAAACAACTATAGAGTCATCACAGATATGTGCGCTAAAAGAAACCCTTACCTATGATCTGTATCTGCGGGAACATATCAAAAACCGGCCATCCTTTGCCCATTCCCTCGAACACTGGAAACAGGAAATTGACGGCCTGCTGAAAGAAGAAGCCAAAACCCACGCATTTTTTCCGGAACTTAAACATTGTAGCTATCGGGAATTGACAAAAGCGCTGCATATCGAAGTATTTGAAACCATTTTTGACCATCCCACAGCACTGCTTTTTGGATACACAAGACGGGATCCGCTGACCAATAACGGGACAGTGAAAAAAATTGTTTGCTGTGATAACCATTCATGGTTCGTTGACAATTCAATAGACTTTGCACTCTGAATATGATATACTAATCAACAACACCAAACAATCACAAAAGGAGCGTGATAATATGACAGATAATGAATTATTACTTGCTATTTCTGATATTATGGAAAAAAAGATAAAAGCAGAAATAAAGCCATTAAAAGTGGAAATGCAAGCGATAAAAGAAGATATTACCGCAATTCAAAATGAACAAAAAAGAATTAATGTGATAATTGAAAACGAAATTCAGTCAGATGTTAAAATTCTTGCTGAAAATTACATGCCAGCAGCAAAACGCTATGAAAAGGCAACAGCAAAAATTGAAGCTATACTAACGGATGTTGAAATATTAAAAAGTGTAGTTAAAGAACACAGCGAAAAGCTGCAAAAGATTTCATAGCATATAACTAAATAATCAATCAAACATAACCACTAAATCAGAGTGTAAAGCCTATTGAATTGTCAGTAAGCTTTACACTTTTTATTTAGGAGGACGACATGAAAAATGAACTTTTAAATAGGGGTATTATAACCCCGTGGCGCCAAATTTTAAAATAGTCCAGGTTATAAAATATCAATATGTTCTCCTGCCAGCGCCTTATTCATACTGCGCACCGCACAAAATTTTCCACACATCGAACAGGTATCTTCATGCTCCGGTTTGCGTTCCTCCCGGATTCTTTTTGCCGTCGCAGGATCCATCGCGCATGCCCACTGCCCTTCCCAATCAAGAGCCTTTCTCGCATCCGCCATTCTGTCATCGATCTGTCTTGCGCCACGCACACCTTTTGCAAGATCGGCTGCGTGTGCGGCAATCTTAGACGCTATAATCCCTTGCTTTACATCTTCTACATTCGGAAGCGCCAGATGTTCCGCCGGCGTTACATAACATAAAAATGCCGCTCCGCTGGCAGCCGCAATCGCTCCGCCAATGGCTGAGGTAATATGATCGTAGCCCGGAGCAATATCTGTAACCAACGGCCCCAGCACATAAAACGGCGCTCCGCCGCAAATCGTCTGCTGAATCTTCATATTTGCCGCAATCTGGTCCATTGGCATATGTCCCGGCCCTTCTACCATCACCTGTACATCGCGCTCCCATGCACGTTTTGTCAGCTCTCCCAGACGTACCAGTTCTTCTATCTGACAAACGTCTGACGCATCCGCAAGGCACCCCGGCCTGCATGCATCGCCAAGCGATATCGTCACATCATACTCCCTGCAAATTTCCAGTATTTCATCATAATACTCATAAAATGGATTTTCATTTCCTGTCATACACATCCATGCAAATACGAGGGAACCTCCACGGGATACAATATTCATTTTCCGTTTATGGTTTCTTATCTGATCGATCGTCTTACGTGTAATCCCACAGTGCAGCGTCACAAAATCCACCCCATCCTGTGCATGCAGCCGCACCACATCTATAAAATCCTGTGCTGTCAGCGTATCTAAATCTCTCTGATAATGAATGACAGAATCATAAACCGGCACTGTTCCAATCATAACCGGACACTCTGCTGTCAATTTTCTGCGAAACGGAATGGTATCGCCATGAGAAGACAAATCCATAATCGCATGAGCCCCCAGATTCACAGCTTCCATCACTTTTTTCATTTCAATGTCATAGTCTTTACAATCTCTGGATACACCCAGATTCACGTTAATTTTTGTACTCAGCATAGAGCCGACGCCTTGCGGGTCGATGCATGTATGATTTTTATTTGCACAAATCACCACTTTCCCCTCGGCCACAAGCGGCATCAGTTCTTCTGGCGTCATATGTTCCTTTGCCGCTGCTTTTTTTAATTGTTCCGTCTGAATGCCTTTGCGGGCTGCTTCCATTTGTGTTGCATAATTTCCCATTCTAATATCCTCTTTTCTATGCTTTTATTGTTATACTTCTATACATCGATTTGTTGTTTATCTTGTTTATCCTATGACCTGATTTGTGAAACTGTTATTTTGCACCCTGTTTTTTATACTGTTCCTTCCTGATCCTTTCTTCCTTTGTCCCTGTATGAATACTCTGTCATTCAGACATTACACATCATCCGCATAATCAAAAAGGAAATAATCTGACAGATGCCTGATATCAGCCTCATCGTCCCTGCTGGACGCATCTGCGATTCCAATCGTCCGAAATCCGGCTTTTTTCGCAGTACATATTGCATACAAACCGTCTTCTGCTACCCATGTACCGGAGACCTGGCTGTTGATCCTCTCTGCTGCCGCATAAAAAATATCCGGTTGATCTTTGCCGCTGCCAAAATCTCCACAAGTTAAAATATCTTTAAAATACGATCGTATGCCAAGCCGTTCAAATGCAGCCTCTACAAGCGGCTTATCATTTGATGTTACAACGATCATCGGAATTGCTGCCGCACGCAGTGTATTTAAAAAATCTAATGCCGAAGGCTTAAAGCCGGTTTCCTTTCGGTAAGCTTCTAACACCGTCCGGATAATCCCGGCTCTGATCTCCTCCGCCGTCTGGGACAGCCCATATGTCTTTTTTATATACTGCGCCCCCTGCTGCATCGTGAGTGAAAACAATGTCTTTCCCAATGACGCAGGTGCATGAACACCAAGCGTTGCAAGATAACGCTCCCCACTGTGCGCCCAGACCGGCATAGAATCTAACAGTGTCCCATCCACGTCAAAAATCATACCTGTTACAAATTCTCTTTTCAAAAACTGCTCATAAAACTTGCTCATCCTGTTTCCTCATCATCTTTTCTGTATTATTTTCCGTTAAAATAATTTTGTCAGCTGTTCTCTCAATGCATTCGCTGCGCTGCGGATATCCTGCTGTGCAAATACTGCGCTTACGACAGCAATTCCGCTGATACCGCTTCCGATAAGACCGTTCAAATTATTTTTTGTAATACCTCCAATCGCTACTGCCGGAATGGAAGCGGCTTCACAAACTTCTTTTAATCGTTCGTATGAAATCACTTCTGCATCCTGCTTCGTTCCCGTTGGAAAGACTGCGCCAACGCCCAGATAATCTGCTCCCTGTTCACATGCCAGCTTTGCCTGCTGCACCGTTCTGGCGGACACGCCAATGATTTTATCCGGCCCCAACATAGCGCGGGCTATACATAAGTCCAGATCTTTCTGTCCGATATGCACGCCATCTGCATCCGCCATGAGCGCAATATCCACTCGATCGTTAATAATAAGCGGCACATGGTATCTGGCACACAGCTCCTTCATCTTGACTGCTTCTTTCAAAAACTCACGTTCCGTAAGTTTTTTTTCACGTAGCTGCACCATTGTCACACCACCTTGAAGCGCTTCTTCCACCTGTTCATACAACGTATGGCCAGACAGCCAGCTTCGGTCTGTGACCGCATACAGCAACAGATCTTCTTTCCTGCAGTTCATCCCCTGTCCCCCTGTCATCGAAAACTATGTTTCAGCATATTACATAAAAATATTAATAAACAAAAAAACGATACCCGGATTTGCCTGGTATCGTCCTGCTTTCAGCCATACTAATATGGCTATTCTGCTTCCCTACGTTGGCATGATCCAAATCAGGTTCCGGGTCTAAGCGCTGTCAGCTTACTCTCAGCCCATTTGCATGGACTCCCCACGTTTTTATTTGATGTTCCTATTTATTATAACAATGTGCATGCAAATGTGCAAGATTTTTTTGAAAAGCAGATCAAGGCTTTCTTGCAAGCTGTAAATCAATCGTATCATAAAGTGTAAATGAACCGCCATATTGATGGATTGCTTCTTCTATTTTTGAAAAAAATTCAGTTCTGATCGTCTCTTCTATCGCAATATGGTCTGAATATGTACCCAACAGCTCAATATACTCTTTCGCTGAAAAGGTTCTTGTTCGATAAAACAGCGCGTGCCTGATATCTGTAAACCCATATTTTTCAGCAATCTGAGCGCTCCGCACAGCTTGTGCTTCACTATATTCTTTTTCGGATTTGATATCTATGCCATAATAATTATAATAGTATTTTGAATACAGTTTATCAATTTCATCTGAAAGCACAAGATTTCCTTTATCACGATATGGATGATTTGCAAATCTTGCAAAAGCGCCTCCACTTTTCAACATCGCATAAACTTTTGAATATCCAATATCCTCCGGCACCCAGTGAAATGCCGAAGCTGAGTAAACCAGATCATATTTACAGTCCGGAAAAGAAACATTCTCAAATTTGTTTGTTATCACAGAAAAACGTTTATATTCTTTAAACTTTTCCTCACACAATTTTGAGAAGTTTTCTCCATATTCAATCGCCGTTAAAGCACATCCGGTTTTCAAAATTGGCAATGTTGCCTGCCCGCCTCCAATTCCAACCTCAACAACATCAGATGAACGATCAATGGTAATATAATCAAAAATCTTTTTATATAGTTCCTCTGTATATCCCGGACGAAGCTTTTCATACTTAGCCGAAACTGTATCAAATGTCCATTCCAAACCATTCATAATTGGCATTATATTCCTCCATCTCATTCTATTATTTATCGTCCAATGGGAACACTGCGTATTTTTGCAGCATACTTTTCACTTTCTCCCAGTTTTCTTCTATTCGGTTCATATATTCGCTGTTTTCTGCTGAAGATTCAAAATTAAAAAGCGGGCAGGCCCGCTTTTTTACACTCATTCACAGAAACACAAATACATGCTCTTTATTTTGCAGCAATCACATCCGCCATATCATACATCCCGGCTTCTTTCCCTGCTAAAAACTTCGCTGCTTCTACCGCTCCTTTGGCAAAAACTGCCTTTGAATGTGCCGTATGCCTGAACGTAATCACTTCGTCTGTACCGGCAAAAATAACCTCATGTTCTCCAACAATATTTCCGCCCCGGACAGATGCAATGCCGATCTCATTTTTCGCACGTTTCTGCCGCTGTTTACTGCGGTCATATTTGTATTCATAGGACTGTTCCAACGCATCATTCATACAATCCGCCAGCGCCAGCGCTGTTCCGCTTGGCGCGTCTAATTTCTGATTGTGATGCTTTTCTACAATTTCCATATCAAACCCGGCAGGCGCAAGCACTTGAACTGCCTTTTTCAATAGATCAAGCAGCGTATTAATTCCAAGCGACATATTTGCGGATTTTAATATGGCAATCTGTTCAGACGTCTTTTGCACTTTCGCAAGCTGTATCTCAGACAATCCGGTTGTACACAGCACAACCGGAATTCTTTTTTGTATACTGTAATCTAACAGTGCATCTACCGCTTTTGCATTAGAAAAATCAACAATGACATCTGCTGGCGTCTGACAGTCCGTAATTTGTTTAAAAACAGGATACGGATTGTCTATCCCATCATATACATCAATGCCTGCCACAATCTCAATACTGCTATCTTCAGCGCAGATACCGTTAATCACCTGCCCCATTTTACCATTGCATCCATGTAGGATTACTTTTATCATCGTTCTTTCCTCCATCTTATGTACCATTCAGAATAAATATCATTTAACTGTAGTATTCCCGATTGGAACTGCTTTATTCTGATTTTGCTTTTGTACTTGCTTTATGATAAAATACCGTAATCTTTCATTACCTGCGCCAGTTTCTTTGCGCCTTCTTCACTCATTTCACACAACGGCGCACGTAACGGCCCAACTTCCATTCCCATTAGATTCATTGCCTTTTTCACCGGAATCGGACTTACTTCTGAAAACAGAGCGCTAATCAGGGAAAGTCCCTTTCTCTGCAATTTGCGGGATGTTTCAAGATCTCCGTCAAAAAAGCTCTGACACAGATCATGTACATCCTTAGGAGCTACATTAGACCATACCGAAATTACCCCAAGCGCTCCGATTGCCAAAAGCGGAAGTATCACAGCGTCTTCGCCGGAGTACATATCCAGCTTGCCGTCTGTCAGATCCATCGTTTTAGACGCCTGTGTAATATTGCCGGTCGCTTCCTTAAGCCCTACGATATTTTCCACATTTTGGTACAGATATGCCACAGTCTCCGGCAACAGGTTACATCCGGTTCTGGCCGGAACATTGTACATAATGATCGGCGTCTTTACCGCATTTGCAATCTGCGTATAGTGCGCAATCAGACCCGGCTGCGTCGCTTTATTGTAATACGGAGTTACTACTAAAAGCCCGTCAGCCCCGGCTTTTTCGGCTTCCTGCGATAAATAAACTGCCGTTTTCGTACAATTGGAACCTGTACCGGCGATCACAGGCACTCTGTGTTTTGTAAAATCTACACAGGCTCGGATGACATCCAGATGCTCTTCTTCTGTCATTGTTGAAGATTCACCGGTCGTGCCGGTAATAATAATTGCATCTGTGCCTCCTTTGATCTGGTCATCGATCAATTGTTCCAGTTTTTCATAATTTACATCCAGATTGTCTTTCATAGGTGTTACGATCGCTACACCTGCTCCTTTAAATATAGCCATATTCATTCCTCCTGCTTATTTTCTGTCAAAAATGAAATACTGCAATAGCATCATTCATAAAAGCCGGCTCAGATGAGCCGGCTTTAAATTCCAATTGATTCCTATAAATCTTACTTTATATAAATCAACCTGATCTGATAGCGCCCCATCCTTGAAATCGCAAGCAGCTGATATAACAAACTTACTTACAGTTCCTTACGTATATTCAGATGACAGTCATGAAACTGTTGATTCCATGCCCAAGAACCAAAACGCAGAATCCTGATCCTTTCGGCGTAATTTCCTTTCTTATACTCTCTTTTGCGCCTGCCGCATCAAATATATTACTGATAAATCACGCAACCTCTATCTACCTATCCAATTGTGATATTTTAATTTCTCTGATGGAATTGACTATAACACTATTTGATCGGTATGTCAACCCAAAGCCTGATTCCTGAAAGCTTTTAACAATAACCTTTGAAACTCTGCATATGGAAAGGGGCTGCCGGAAAATATTTGTTACCTGTTTTTCCTGCAACCCCATATGATTACCCATTCATTTATCACATCCAAATGTGCTGGCATTTTTCAATTTTAATTTTTTTCTGTCTGTATCTGATAAATTTCATCGGCCAGTTCCCGCATATAGTCCGGGAGCGTACGCCCTGTGATGATAATCTGCGTCTCTTCTGCTTTTGCTCCTAACAAGGTCTGCACATCCTCTTTCGTAACTACGCCGTTATCAATCACTCCTAGCAGTTCATCCAACACCAATAGATTGCATTCGTCATTTAAAAGAACCTTTCTGGCAAAATTCACGCCATTTCGTATATTCCGGTTCTCTTCCGTTTTTTCCTGTTCAGACAGTTTTTCATACCGTTCTTCTGATTTTTCAAAATGAAATACTTTAATCTCCGGCTCCAGACGCTGCATAAATGCCGATTCTGTCGCCATCTTTCCTTTTAAAAAGTGAATCACAAACACATTTCTGCCTGCAATGGCTGATTGCAGTGCATATCCAAGTGCGGCGGTTGATTTTCCGCGGCCGTCTCCATAATAAATCTGAATGCCTGAATCCATAATATCCTCCTTTGGAATGTTCTTATGCCCCTACATCTGCTTCAGATTTCTTTAAGATACCACACTTCCTTATAAAATGCAAATTTTTTGTTACTTTTTATAATCAATGCCTTCATTTTCGTCAAATCTGCCAAATACACTCATTTCTCAATAGTTCTTATCGTCCAGGTATTCAATCTTGCTGACAGACACTTCATAAGCGACTCTTTTTTCTGTCTCCAGCTCATTGAGTTTTTTCACGTATTCACGGCTTTGTATCCTGCCCCAGATCTGTACATGTGCGCCTACGGTAAATCCTGAAGCAAACCGGGCATTTCTTCCCCAGCAGATACATGGTATATAATCAGATTTTCCATACGAACGGTTCACTGCGATCAAAAGGTCTGCAATTTCGCGTCCCAACGGAGTTTTCCGGTAAATCGGCTCCTTACAAATATAACCGTCCAAAAAGATCTGGTTGCTTTTCACATCCTCTTCTTCCTGCTCCATAAACTCCAGTTCTCTTGCAAACACAGACAATACCAAGCGGTTCTTTTTTTCTTCATGCCGGTTATAAGAACGGAACTGGCCGGTCACATAAATATACTGCCCTATGTAGTTTTGCGTTGTGTCGATCAGCCGTTCTGATACCATAACCGGAATATAATCCACAAAATTGCTTAGCCTGTTTACAGACACATCAATCATATAGAAGCCTTCTCCGTATACTTCGTGGCTGAAGACAAAATCGGATACAATTTTGCCCGCTATCGTTACCTGATTGTTTTCAAATATTTTATCTGCCATGAATTTTTCTCCTTCCTCTTTTCAAACGTGACAGTTGTTTTTCTGCCAAGCGGTACTATATCAATCCTGCATGCCGGACTGATTTAAGCTACTACTATTGTATTCTTCTGCCGTCGCATTTAGAACTGAACATAACTTTTGCGCGGTCTTCTTTTTGACAAGACAGAATTTATCATGCCGCTTCTAAAAAACATCTCATTTCATGTCGACAACTTATCGGTTCCAAAAAATTAGAAAAACTTCTCTATATTTCGCTTTTCACACAAAGATTTTTTTGTCATATCGCCTAAATTAAACACACCTGGCAAAAAATTTCTTGCACTGTTCCTGAAATATGATAAAATGGGCGAGACGGATTTGCGGATGACAGATATATTATAATCGAAAAAAGCCAAAACGTCATCTATAAAATGCAAATAAACTCCAACAATTTTCCGAGTCAGAAAGAAGGTTTTTTATATGAAGATCACAAGAGATAATATTCGTAATATTGCAATCATCGCCCATGTCGACCACGGTAAAACCACGCTCGTGGACGAGCTGTTAAAGCAAAGCGGCGTATTCCGCGCAAATCAGGAAGTACAGGAACGCGTGATGGATTCTAATGATATTGAACGCGAACGTGGTATTACTATCCTGTCAAAAAATACTGCTGTTTTCTATAAAGATATCAAAATTAATATTATCGACACACCAGGACACGCAGATTTTGGCGGCGAAGTAGAACGTGTGCTAAAAATGGTAAATGGTGTGGTACTTGTTGTTGACGCTTTTGAAGGCGCCATGCCTCAGACGAAGTTCGTATTAATGAAAGCTCTTGAACTGAATCTTCCTGTTATCGTATGCATTAACAAAATCGACCGTCCGGAAGCCCGCCCGGATGAAGTCATTGACGAAGTACTGGAGCTTTTCATGGATCTGGACGCCTCAGACGAACAGTTGGATTGTCCCTTCGTCTATGCTTCTGCCAGAGACGGTTATGCCGTTTTGGACCTGCAGGACGAACCAAAAGACATGACCCCCCTGTTTGAAACGATTATCGATTCTATCCCTGCTCCCGAAGGTGACCCGGATGCAAATACCCAGGTACTCATCAGCACCATTGATTATAACGAATACGTCGGACGCATCGGCATCGGCAAAGTAGATAACGGATGCCTGACGATCAATCAGGAAGCCGTTGTCGTGAATCACCACGATCCTGACAAACACAAAAAAGTGAAAATCAGCAAACTCTATGAATTTGACGGGCTTAACAAAATAGATGTCAAGCAGGCAGAAATCGGTTCTATCGTCGCTATCTCCGGCATTGCGGATATCCACATCGGCGATACGATCTGTGCACCGGAAAATCCTGTTGCCATTCCATTCCAGAAAATTTCAGAACCGACGATTTCTATGAACTTTGTCGTTAATGACAGCCCGCTTGCCGGACAAGAAGGCAAATATATCACTTCCCGCCATTTGCGCGACCGTCTGTTCCGTGAGCTGAATACCGATATCAGTCTTCGTGTGGAAGAAACGGATGATACGGATGTATTCAAAGTATCCGGCCGCGGCGAACTGCATTTATCTGTCTTAATCGAAAATATGCGCCGTGAAGGTTATGAATTTGCTGTCAGCAAAGCCGAAGTGCTGTATAAAACAGACGAAAACGGCAAAAAAATGGAACCTATGGAAATCGCCTATGTAGACGTTCCGGATGAATTTACCGGCGCCGTCATCGACAAGCTTTGCCAGCGGAAAGGTGAAATGCTGAATATGCACTCTATTGCAGGCGGCTACACCCGCATTGAATTCCGCATCCCATCCCGAGGTCTTATCGGCTACCGCGGCGACTTTTTGACGGACACAAAAGGCAATGGCATTATCAATACTATTTTTGACAATTACGATGCTTACCGCGGCGATATCCAATACCGCAAACAAGGTTCCCTCATCGCATTCGAAACAGGCGTTTCCGTTGCATACGGCTTGTTCAGCGCACAGGAACGCGGACAGCTTTTTATCGGTGCAGGTGAAAAAGTCTATTCCGGTATGGTTGTCGGCCAATGCGCCAAGCCTGAAGATATTGAACTAAACGTATGTAAGAAAAAACATCTGACTAATACCCGTTCTTCCAGCGCCGATGAAGCGCTCACTTTGACCCCTCCGCGCATTCTAAGCCTGGAGCAGGCATTGGATTTCATCGACACGGATGAACTGCTGGAAGTCACGCCACAAAGCCTGCGCATACGAAAACGGATTCTGGATCCTACTCTGCGCAAAAGAGCCGGATTAAAAAATAAAGCTTAAAGATTGAAAATTCATTCCAAATTTAGTCAACATCGTCCGCCAGTGTGCTGTCTCGTAAATATTTAGTATAAGTACGCAAAATGTCTTTCCGAGAGTACACATCAAAAATCCGCGGCGTAGCGAATCCTACGCTAAAAATTTTTGATGTGTGCTGTCGGGAAAATAATACGTAATTATAAAATGACTTCCATTCCTACCTTCTGCGGCTTTAACCCGCATTTTTCATAAAACCGCATCGCCGGTTCATTACACGACCAAACATTTAACGTCACGTTATAACAGCCTGCTTCTCTTGCATATCTTAACACCTCTTCATATAACAGTTTTCCAATCTTCTGACCGCGTATCTTTTCATCTACACACAAATCATCAATATACAAGGTTTTAATATCCGTTAAAATATTGTCATTTACATACTGCTTAAATACACAAAATGCATACCCAAGCACTTCTCCCTGCTCGTCAACAGCCGTCAAAATCGGTGTATTATCATCATGAATGATTTTTCTTAACTGTTCATCCGTATACTTCTTTTTTTGACCCCCCTGAAACAAATCCGGCCGGCCGTGATGGTGTATCAGCAATACCTGCGTCAGCAGCCGGTTCATCCCGTCCATGTCTTTTTCTTCTGCTCTTCGAATTATCATTGCAGCTTCCTCCTGTTTGTAATGTGTAAAAGTCCCTCACCACTGGTGAAGGACTGCTGATTCTCTTTATTTTAGCTACTATAGTTTAAAAAGTCAATGTATTTATTCAAGTACAATTTTCATTTTATTTGCATTCAAATGCACTTACCACCAAATGCAACCGTTCAGATCATGTGCTGCATATTGGCCTCTCGAACGTCAGATGACAGGGAGCTGCGCTGGCTTCTTGTTCCTGTTCCAGAATGCAACAAGCGCTAAGCATTCTGCATTTACACTGTGACAGCCGGACGGTCGCAGCGCCTGGTTCGCCCTGGCTAAACGCCAGCAGCTAAAGACGCCGCTTGGCTTCGCCCCTGGTTACTTAGCAGAATACTAAGCGCTTGTAGCATTCTTCCAACGTCACAAGAAGCCAGCGCAGCTCCCTGTCATCCGACTGGTAATCACAAGCGTTGCATGAATGTGAATGCTTTCTCAACCAGCTGATAGCGTGCGTTTGCCTGGTCTGCCTGTGGCTTTGGAAGAATGCTTAGAATCACTTAGTATTCTGCTAAA